>JAZURC010000028.1:0-7877 GCA_045606005.1 Clostridia bacterium | reverse complement strand
ATCAGTTCTTTTTTAGTGTCTTGTGCAATCAATGCGATATTCAATGTAATTCCTCCTTTGATTTTTTCTATTTTATGTCCCTAACTGGGGAATAACAATCAAGTTTGTTTCCATACCTTCTTTAAGCGTTTTAAAAACGGTTCTTTTTGAAAAACAGCCAACGGAACTTCTTGTCCTAACAGCCGCTTTGCAATATTTTTATAGCAAACTGCCCCCTTTGAATCAGGGGTAAGAAAAACAGGTTGCCCCGTATTTCCGGCTTTGATCAGTGCTGTGTCCTCGTAAACAATACCCGCAAGAGGGAGCTTAATAGCGTCCATGACCTGCTCAACGCTTAACAAAATCCCTTCTCTCACCAAATGAGGTTGATAGCGGTTGATGATTAGTTGAATCTGAGAAATACCTTGCTCTGTTAAAAGCTGTGCAATTTTATCTCCGTCCCGAACGGAGCCTGCTTCACACTGTACTACAATCAATGCTTTGTTCGCACCGCAGACAGCATTGTAAAATCCTTGTTCTGCACCGGCAGGACAATCAATCAACACAAAGTCAAACTGTTTTGCAAGCTGACAATAAAGCATGGCCATTTCTTCTTCTGTATAATCCTGATGGGATTGTCCTTGAGGAGCGGGAAGAATGAATAAAGACAAATAGTGGGGATGGGGAATCAATGCGTCTTCTAAAGAACAGTGATTCCTGATGACATCGCCCCAATGACTGCTGCTCCTGTCGGAAACGCCTGTTGTTAAATCAAGCTTACGAAGCCCTAAATCCAGATCGATCACTACTGTTTTTTGTTCCAACAGAGAAAGTGCAACGCCCAAACCGGCGGCAGAGGTTGTTTTTCCCACGCCCCCTTTACCGGAGGTGAGCACGATGATCTGTCCCACGTTTTTTCCTCCCTAAAGATACAGATGAAGTGTAAAAAATTTGCCTAGTACGGCATTATTTCATAACACTTATGCTTATTATATCATAAAATTTGAAATTCGTCTACTTATTTTTAACATTTTTTCTAAATTTTTTATAACTGAAGTTCTTTCAGTTTCCATATCAAAAGTGCAAATAAAATAAGGACTATGAAAACCTGTATCCAAATTCTTCGGTTCATCATAATTCCATTTCCTCCAACTCTGCTATAATACGGCTGATGGGAAGACCAACCACATTATGATAGTCACCCGTTATGCCACAGCACAGCAGACATCCCTTTCCCTGAATTCCGTATGCACCTGCCTTGTCAAAGGGCTCGCCTGTATCAAGATAATCTGAAATCATTTTTTGAGAAAGGGGGCGAAACCGAACTTTGGTTTCTTCCGCTCCAATGATACATTTGTTTCCTTTTAAAAGACAAAACCCGGTAAACACACTGTGTTCCCGTCCGGATAAATCAGTCAGCATTTGCATCGCATCATCACGGTCTTTGGGTTTTCCTAAAATATTGCCGTCGATTGCGACCACCGTATCTGCCGAAAGGACCAATTCCTGTTCAGTTCGCGGAACAGCAATTGCCTTCTGTTTTGCCAACAGTTGGACAATTTCCTTCGGGTCAGTGCAATTCCCGATATTTTCGTCGGTATTGGCGGGGCGGAGAATCACATGAATTCCCAACATCTCTAAAATTTCTTTCCGTCTGGGAGAGGCAGATGCCAATACAATTTCTTTTATCATAGCTTTCTCCTTTATTTCTTTTTTGCGTGAAAATTGTTTTGCTCAAGCAGTGTGATTGCTTTTTGTACATCTTCTTGTCTCTTAATACGGACACGAAGCACACCGCCTTCAAACTCACGACTGTTGGAAATGCTGATGTTAGTAATGTTAATTCTATGATTTCCCAGCAATGTCGCAATTTGACCAATGACACCGGGTTTGTCCTCAACATCCATCATCAATTCGTACCCTTGTTCATTTTTCAGACCGCCTTCAATTTCGTCCCGATATTCCTTAGCAACTTGGAATACTTCTGTCACTGCTTGGTTTTGCTCTAACTTTTCTGAAAAATCAGAAAGGAAATCAGCGGTTTGTTTTAATAAATCTGCAAGAATATCACGGTTACTGTTGCAAATACTGTTCCAAAGTTCAGGGTCTGAGGAGGAAATTCTTGTAATATCCCGAAATCCGCCTGCAGCAATTTTTTGCAGCAAGTGATTGGGAGTATCCTCATGTTTTACCAAATTGACCAGGGAAGCGGAAAGGGCATGAGGAAGGTGGCTGATCAGTCCTACTGCCTTGTCATGCTCCTCAGGTGTTAATTCCAGCGGAATGGCATGGAACAAGTCTTTTGCAATGCGGGAAACCAACTCGGTTGCCTCTCTGTCCTGATGAGAAACGGGCACAATCAGATAGTAGGCGTTTTCCATAAGTCCCGTATAAGAAGCACCAAATCCCCTTTGCTCGCTTCCTGCCATTGGGTGACCGCCTACAAAACGCAACTGACTTTCAACAGCACTTTTTACAATTTCTCTTTTTGTACTGCATAAATCGGTTACAACTGTTTTTTCTCCCACGAATTTCGCCAACTCCTTACAAAGACGGCAGCAAACATGCACGGGGGCTGCCAGATAAACAATTTCGCATTGGGAAAGTCTCTCGTTAGGGTCAAGGTATCCTTCGTATATCACACCTGTTTTCAGTGCAGCCTGTAACGAAGCCTGATTTGGGTCATATCCTATTACCTGATAGTTTTCTTGTAAACATTTGGCGGCAGAACCACCGATAAGACCCAGTCCGATGACTGCGGCATAGGGTTTTTGATTCATTGTTATACACCTCTGTAATAATGTCCTCTTGTTTTATCTCCACTATATGGCAGACCTTGCATTATTTCCCGGGAAATTTTGGCACATTTGGAAGGAGATTCCACTGTAAATGCCATTCTGCCGTATGAGATGCAGGTGTGCTTTAAATCTGCAAGCTTATCTCCCATATAAAGGGGAGTGCTGTTATATAAAATATGCTCACCGTTTACACAGCGGGCGGGGAAATGAGTTCCTGTTCTGTCGGTCAACTCACATTCTCCCTTACAGTTGCCACGGTTGCTTTTGACAAAGCAGTGTTTGGTACGCATCAGGGGAAGCCTTCCGTAAAGATAAGCTTCACAGGGAATGTTGCTTTGAAGCTCTTTGATTTGTCCTAAGTTTAATTCAGGAGATAAGCAAAGAGAAGAAGGATGCTCTTTTGCTAGTGTTGCACCTGTTGTGCTGTTATAAACCCACAAGGTTATATCACCCTTTTTCTCCCAATCTGGAAAATCATAAAAATCGCCTAAATTACCACAAAGCAAGCGGGAAAATCCAAGGGCATGCAACTGCTGTAATCGATGTTTCATTTCATTGTGCCTTTCCTCGTGAGAAACAGCCGGCAAACGGATGACAACGGTATGTTCCAATGCTTCTTTTTTGTTCCAGACAACATCAAGGGGAACACCAATCCATGTAAAGGGCAAATGACGAATTGCCTGATACTGCTCAAAGGTATTGACAACAGCAGTCCATTGCAGGGAATCATAAACCGTACCTTTTGGTAAGGGTTTAAATACAGGAAGCTCCGGTTTTGGATGTTTGTACGATTTTACTGTTATATCGGTCAGTTTTTCACAAACCTGACGTTTTACTCTTGCAAGCTCACCCAGAGGGATCATAACCCCACTGTCAAGTGTTAGGTTGAATTCCGATAAGATGTAAGGGGTTTCACCCAATTTTCCAAGGCGTTCTGTGATGGTAGCCTGATCCAAGGGCCTGTTTTGTGCCACAAAGGCAGGAGTTTCCCCCTGGGCACTTGCCTGATGCCCTTGTAAATCTGTTGCAGTCAACTGAAATACCTGATCCTTCTTTACCGTGCCTTCCATAATGACAGGAATGCGTTTCGGGGAAGGGGGAGGCATTTGCTGTGCACGGTAAGGAGTTTCAGGCTTTTTGTAAGCAAACATATGGCCTTTTTTGGTATAATATCCGTCCGTGTAACCGCCTCGGTCAAAGACGCGTTTTAACTGTTCTAATTCTTCTTTTGATATTTGCTCACCGTCTAATGCACGACGGTAAAAGGAGGTGACAAGACCCACATATTCCGGTCCCTTCATCCGTCCTTCTATTTTTACGGATGCCACACCCATTTCCGATAAGGTTTGCAAATGAGGCAGCAATAAATTATCTTTTAAGTTCATCAGCAGGGAAGGTTTATTTTGGTCAATGGAATAGGGAAGACGGCAAGGCTGCGCACATTTGCCCCGATTTCCGCTACGGCGGCCGATCATGCTGCTCATCAGACAGAAGCCTGAATAACAGGCACAAAGGGCACCATGGACAAACACCTCGATTTCAATATCTTCTTTACACAGTGCAGACAGTTCTTCCATAGAAAGCTCCCGCGCCGCAACTGCACGGACACAGCCTAATTTTTTTGCTGCTTGCAACCCGGCAGTGTTGCAAACCCCTGCCTGTGTACTGGCATGAAGGGGAAGATGGGGGAGATATTGATGAAGAAAATCCATCACACCTGCTTCTTGCACGATTACTCCGTCTGCGCCATTTTCATACAAAAAAGAGGCATAAGAATACAGTCCCTCCATTTCCCTGTCGGACAGGAGAGTGTTTACTGTAACGTATGCCTTTACATTGTGGCTATGGCAAAAATCAATCGCCTCAACCAATGTTTCTTTTGTGAAATTTTGTGCGTTCATTCTGGCGTTGGCAAAATCACTGCAGCCTAAATATACTGCGTCTGCTCCGTAATGAACGGCGGCTTGCAGGGCTTGGGGTGAGCCTGCAGGTGCCAGAAGTTCTGGAATGTTGTTATTCATAATCAGTTTAAGTCGTCAAAAGTTACGTTGTTATTTTTCAGTCTTAGTCCGAAACTTTTCAGAGCGTCCTCCAGCTCAGTTTCTTTTTTCGCATAGCGAATTTGTAATGCATGATACTGTTGTTTTAATTCTTCCAGCTCCAGCTCCAGTTTTTCCCGTTTTTGTTTTTCCTGATTCAGGGCTTCTTCATTGGTGTCGATTTTATCCTTCAGCCGACTGATTTCCTCCCGTCCTTTTAAGCATTCTTCTCCGATATTCAATGATGTAAGAACTGCCGACATGGAAATACTGAGCCTTGGATTTGTCAGCTCCACTTCTCTCATTTTTTGGTCAACATAAAAAGCCACCCGATGAATATATTCCGGTGATTCTTCGCTGACCAGAGTGTAGTCTCTGCCGCAAATACGCACTTCTAATTTTTGTTTTTCACTCATAGTTTCATTCCTTTCCCTGAGTCCCTTTCTTCTATTATACAACAAAATTTTAAAATAAACAACTCTAATTTTGAAAAATAATTGCTTTTTTTATCGTTTTATGATAAAATTATCAGAAAAAGGAGTGGTTTTATGGCTTGTATGAATATCACCCGAAAATCGGGATTTTTAAGAAAAGAAACACAACTGAGAATTCTGGTACCAAACGGAGTAGCAAAGGAACCGATGAAGGTGCTTTATCTTCTTCACGGATTGAGTGATGATTCTTCCTGCTGGACAAGATTTACCGGTCTTGAACTGTTTGTAAGAGAGGAAGAAGTTGTAATTGTTATGCCCGACGGCGGCAGAAGCTTTTATAACGATACACCTTATGATGAAAATTATTTTCAGTATTTAACAAAAGAATTGCCGAAGTGGATTCAGTTTATGTTTCCGGTCAGCAGCAACCGGGAGGATACCTTTATTGCCGGTATGAGCATGGGAGGTTATGGGGCGTTGAAAGCGGCATTGACTTATCCTGAGCAATATGGCGGTGTGGCGGCGATTTCTTCTGTATGTGATGTGCGCCGTCATTATGACGATGCTTCTTTACCTGTAAAAGCTGCTTTTGGGGACACACCCGATTGGGCTGCCCTTGATTTGTTTGAATTGGCAAAAAATGCCGAGTCAGCAGAAAACAAACCTAAAATTTATCATTGGTGCGGAACCTCAGACTTTTTGTATCAGGATAACAAAAAATTTCAAGCCTATATGGAACATTTGAATTTTGATTATTCATTTTTTGAAAGCGACGGAGATCATATGTGGAAATACTGGAATGAACAGGTTGCAAATGTCTTATCTTTTTTCGATTTAACAAAAAAGCAATAAAATTGTAATATTACAGTTCTTTACACCGTTCGACTTTTTTGATATACTGTATAGTAAGAGGAGAAGTATCAAGCGAGAGGTGAAAAAATGAAAAGATGGATTACAATTTTGCTTTGTGTTCTGATGGCTTGGGGATGGATGGTCCCATGTTTTGCGGAAACAGAAGAACAGACGGAAAGTGCGCAGACAGAGGAAAGTGAAGAAAAAGAGAAGGGAAAGAAGAAAAAAACAAAAGATTTTTCGTCCGTTATTGCACCTCATGCTATTGTGGTGGATTTGGAATCCGGTTATGTTCTTTTTGAGAAAAACAGTACTGAAAAGACTTATCCCGGAGATCTTGTGAAAATGATGACAGCCTTGTTGGTGGTTGAAAATTGTGATATGAATGATATTATCACAGTTTCTCAAACGGTGCTTGACAGTGTGGATATTTACACGGATACTACCATTGAGTTAGAAGCAGGAGAGCAGGTGGCGGTACAGGATATGCTGTATGCCATGTTGCTGCCCTCTGCTGACGATGCTGCCATCGCTTTGGCAGAACATGTTTCGGGCAACGAGGCAGCTTTTGTGGAATTGATGAACCAAAGGGCGCAGGAACTTGGTATGAATCAGACAGTATTTACCAATTCCTCCGGTGTTTTTGACGAAGGACAAGTTACCACCGCTCATGATATGGCAATTTTAGCACGGGCTGTTATGAATAATAGCTTGTTGGAGGATGCGGTTGGTACGGATGTTTTTGAATTTTCTGCAACCAATACAAGACCCGACCCTTCCACTTATTATAATAATAACTATCTGGTAAGTGCTTATATTACGCCGCATTATTTCTATGATAATGCAATAGGGATAAAAGCCGGCTACACGCAAGAAGGAAAATATACCTTGGCTGCTGCGGCAAGTAATGGTGCAGGTGAAATTATCGCCGTTGTAATGGGAAATGAACGGGACAAGGACACGGAAGAAATTACAAGCTATCTGGATTGTACCACAATTTTTGACTATGTATTTGAAAATTATTCATATACAACCGTCATTAATACCAATCAGATTATTGCCGAGTATGATGTACCCAACGCAAAAGGGGATGGTCATGTTTTGTTGCTTTGTCCTACCACGAAAGAATCGTTCCTGCCAAATCATTTTTCTACAGAGGATATTACCTATGAAGTGAATCTGAACCGTGAGTTGACTGCTCCGATTCAGAAGGGAGAGGTTTTAGGAACCGCTGAAGTGGTTTATAAAAATCAGGTAATCGGAATCATTGAATTGGTCAGCGATCGTGAGTTGAGTAGAAGCTTATTTAAAAAATTAGGATTTTTAAAGTATGTAGTATTGGTTATTGCGTTATTGTTCCTTGCAATGCTTCTTATGCGTGCTTACAATATGAACAAACGGAAAAAACGCAGAAAAAGATTGAATGCTCAGCGTGTGAAACAGGAAGAGCGTCTCCAATCCACCCGTAAAATTCTGACTGAACGGGAAACAATAGATAGAAGACACGAAACTGAAATTCGCCGTCAGGCATCCTTAGAGAGGACAGCAAGAAACTTAGAACGCAGTGCCAGACTAACCTCCGATCGTGCCAAAATAAGAGCTGATATAAAAACAAGCCGTGAGTTAAACAGACGGCGTATGGAAGAAAATGATGAGTAAATAGGAAGGGGCTGTAGCAAAAATTGTTTCATTTTGTTACAGCCCCGTTTTTATTGTGCAACGAAAACCACGGGCTATGCCTGTGGTTCTAAAAAGCTTATAGCTATGAGTAGAAA
>JAZURC010000027.1:0-15715 GCA_045606005.1 Clostridia bacterium | reverse complement strand
CATTGCCAATGGCCCTTGCAATGGGCGTTGCAAAAAAGTACAGCACCCCTGCACCAATCAGTCCCAGACAAGAAATCAAAAGCATCTCCGCCTTGAACAGACGCCGCACCTGATATCCGTCTTTTAAGGCAAGCTGTTCCGACACCAGTTTCGACACCGCCACAGGAAGTCCTGCAGTGGCAACAATAAAAAACAGAACATAAAGCTGATATGCTGTATTATAAATCCCCATTCCGCTTTCGTGAAGCAGATAGGTCAAAGGAATTTTGAAAAAGGCACCAATAATTTTGGTCAGCGCATTTGCCAGTACCAAAATAATGGTCCCCTGCATGAATGTCTGTTTTCCCATGCCCTCATCCTTTCTGAATTTATCCGTTAGTTTATTATATTCCCCTCACTTCTTATTATTCCGTCTATGGGAAAAAGGGCGGACAGAGAGGTTCTTTCTCTGTTTGTCCGCCCTATTCATTCTAAATCCTATTATCTCAGGAAAGAAGGAACGTCAATGTCATCATCTGCTTTTCCTTCAGAAGTCGTTTTGACAAAAGGAGAAGCAGGTTTTTCAGAAATGGAGAACCGTTTCTTTAAAACAGGACCGTCTTCACTCTTAAAGCCGGTAGCAATTACGGTTACACTCAGTTCATCACCGTAGCTTTCATCAATCATAGCACCAACGATGATATTGGCATCATCATCTACAGAGTTCTGAATCAATTCTGCTGCTGCATTTACCTCCAGCAAACCTAAATCGCTTCCGCCTGTGATGTTTAAAATAACACCTTTTGCTCCCTGAATGGTGGTTTCAAGCAGAGGACTTGCAATAGCAGCCTTAGCAGCTTCTTCTGCACGGTTTTCACCCTTTGCCCGTCCTGTGCCCATATGAGCATAGCCTGCATCCTTCATGATGGTTCTTACATCTGCAAAGTCAAGATTGATCATTGCAGGTGTTACAATCAAATCGGTGATGCCCATAACGCCTTGCTTTAACACATTGTCAGCCATGGAAAATGCAGATTCGATGGTGGTGTTTTTATCGGCGATTGCCAGCAGACGGTCGTTGGGGATGATGAGCAGAGTATCCACATTCTGTCTCAATTCCTCAATTCCTACATCTGCATTTGCCTTTCTTACCTTTCCTTCAAAACCAAAAGGTTTCGTTACAATACCAACGGTCAGGATGCCCATTTCCTTTGCAACGGATGCAACAATGGGAGCTGCTCCCGTTCCCGTTCCGCCGCCCATACCAGCGGTAACAAACACCATATCCGCACCTTTTAAGCAAGCGGAAATTTCTTCTCTGCTTTCCTCAGCGGATTTCTGACCGATTTCAGGTTTTGCTCCTGCTCCTAAACCACGGGTCAGCTTTTCTCCGATTTGCAGCTTTTGATTTGCTACTGATTTTTTCAGTGCCTGCTTGTCCGTATTGATAGAAATGAATTCCACCGTCTGCATACCGGTGTTTACCATTCTGTCAACAGCATTGTTTCCGCCGCCGCCGACTCCCACAACCTTTATGCGGGCATAATCTTTTTCTGTGGTATCAAATTCTAACATTGATAACTCCCCCTTGTAACTTATATAATAAATTGCAGTTTATATCAAACCCGGCCTTTCACAAAATGCCGTATGAGGTCATTCGGAAGGGTCTGTAAAAAAACCGGATAAAATATCAATTATTCGTCCTCAGAATCCGATTCTGTTTCCTCGGATTCTTCCGTTTCATCCTCCGCTTCCTCGGATTCTTCTTTCTCCGACTCAGTGCTTTCCGAATTTTCGGGATCAGAAAGCCGATAGGTGGGATCCTTGGCGGTAAAATCAATCATGCCTCTGGGTGTTCCCCCAAGCTTGTCCAAAATTTCCTTTAAAAACTTCACCCGATAGGGAAGGTCGGTTGCATCGCCCATAAGAACAGTCAGCTTACTGTCATTCATTCTGAACACAACCCCGTCAGCACTTGTTAGGTCAATTTCACTCATATTACCTATAAGACTATTATGAACTAATTCTGTCAAACTTTCAAGTACTATTTGCAAATTTCTTTCATTTTCAACAATAATTTTTTCTCCAAGCTCAAAATTTTTGATTTCTAAACCTATTAAAGTTACAATTTCTGGAAGATTTTCCATATTTTCCTTTGTCTCTTGTTCCAATGTTTTCCCGTACATGTCAATCAGAATATAATTTCCCATATAAGGTGCTGCGGCAACCGGTTGACTTTCCTCAATCTCAATGGAAACCTGATTGGGAAACTCTCTTTTGACACGAACGCTATGTACATAAGAAATTTTTTCTAATCTTTTCCGCACACTGCTCAGCTTCACCCGAAAAATATTACTCCCCTCGGCAATTCCCGAGGCAGCTTCAATTTCCTGGGCAGACACTCTGCTGTTCCCTGTCACATTCACCTGTTTAATATCAAAATAAGGGGTGAAGGATGCAATCACCGCACACAGCACGAACAGCAGAAACAGTCCGACCGTTCTTTTAAATACTCTTTTGCGTTTCTGTACTTCCATACGTCTTTGGTTTTTCACCCTTACTTCCTCCTACTCAACTCTTTTTATCTCTGCACCCAAAGAGGCAAACACCTTTTCCGGTGCTTCATAGCCACGGTCAATCAAATCAATTCTGTGCACGCGACTTGTTCCCGATGCACCCAATGCCGCCAGCATCAGTGCTGCACCGCCCCGTAAATCTCCCGAAGTAACCTCAGCACCCGAAAGGCTTTTCACTCCTCTGATGACCGCCACACGGCCGTCCGTTTTGATATTAGCACCCATTTTTATCAGCTCTTCCACATGCTTAAACCGACTTTCAAAAATGGTTTCGGTAATCATACTTGAGCCACAGGCAGTAGACAGCATTGCCATCAAAGGCGCCTGAGCATCGGTAGGAAATCCGGGATAAGGGGAGGTTCTGATTTTATCTGCCGCACCAATTCGTTTGGGACAGCGGATTTTAATCTTCTCCTCACGGGGATACTCCAGTTCGCATCCACATTCCTCAAGGACTGATAAAATGCCGTCAAGGTGAGCAGGCTCCACACCACGAAGAAAAAGCTCTCCTCCTGTGATTGCCGCCCCCATCAGATAAGTAGCTCCCACAATTCTGTCAGGAATTACCTTGTGGGTCACACTGTGTAACCCAGAAACCCCTTCAATATAAATTTCCGAACCGCCGGCACCGTTAATCTTCGCTCCGGCACGGTTCAAAAAGGTTTGCAAATCTTCAATCTCTGGCTCCTTTGCCGCATTTACAATTCGGGTTACCCCCGGTGTAAAAACAGCCGCCAGCATAATATTTTCGGTAGCACCCACACTGGGGAAATCCAGATGAATTGCCGCCGGTCTTAAATGGCGGGCATCGCAGGTAATTCTACCATGCTCCTCTTGTATCTTCATGCCCATAGCCCGAAAGGCTTTCAAATGCAAATCAATGGGTCTTGCCCCCAGCTCACATCCTCCGGGATAAGTAATTTCGGCAGAGCCGCACCGAGCTGCCATGGCACCCACAAAGATAAAGGAAGACCTCATCTCCCGCATCAGGGCATCTGATACATTACTGCAGTTCACGCCCCTTGCATCTACCGTAACCACATCTCCTCTTGTTTCTGTCTTACAGCCTAGATGCCGCAGAATATTCAAAGAAGCGGTCACATCCCGTAATGCGGGACAGTTATAAATCTCGCTTGTTCCGTTAATCAGCACCGTTGCCGCCAAAATGGGCAGCACCGCATTTTTTGCTCCCTGCAAGGTGATTTCACCCTTCAGGGGCTTTCCTCCCGTGATGACAAAATGGCCCATCCTCACACCTCCGCATACAAGTCGGCTGTTTTGCCGCACCTTCATAGTATGCATTGGGGTTCGGATTGTGCAAACTCATTTGATAAGAGAAAGAACGGTTTGGTATATCGTTTCCGTTGCATCACGAATTCCTGCTTTTCTGGACTGTTCTGCCATTTTTTTCTGTTTTTCTTTGTCCTGCAAAAATTCATTGACCATCTGGTATAATTTCTCCGCTGACAATTCCCTTTCCGTCAGCACCATTGCCCCGCCCTTTTTTTCCAATGCTCTTGCGTTGTACTCCTGATGATTGTGGGCAACATTGGGAGAAGGAATCAGGATAGCCGGCTTTCCTATGGCAGAAAGCTCGCTCACCGTCATAGCACCCGAGCGGGCAATGACCAAATCGGCAGCCGCCATACACTCTCCCATATTGTATAGATAAGGTTCTATACGGACATTGTCGTAACTATGCCCCTTCATTTCCTCCAGCACCTTATCGTACTCCCGTTTTCCGGTGGCATACAAAATCTGATATGCCCCGTCCTTCGCGGTATTGCGAATCATCTCGCCAACCGTTTCATTCACCCGTCTGGCACCTAAGCTTCCGCCATAGGTTAAAATCAGGGGACGCTCATCAAACTTAAGTGTACGTCTTGCAGAGTCCCGTTCGTATGTAACCAAATCGGGAGAAATGGGATTTCCTGTCAAAATCAGATTCCCTTTGATATATTGATTGGTTTCGGGAAAGCTTGTAAGCACTCCGTCCACCATTTTAGATAGCATTTTTACCGTAACGCCGGGAATCACATTCTGTTCATGAACCAGTGTTTTGATTCCCATTTTACAAGCCGCATACAACACCGGACCGCATACATAGCCTCCTGTGCCAATGACAATATCGGGTTGAAACTCCTTCAGAATTTTTTTCGACTGGGCGTACCCTTTGAACATCTTTTTTATGGTTCCCAAGGTTTGCAAGGACAGTTTTCTCCGAAACCCCTCCACTTCAATAAAGGTAATGGGGAAGCCTGCTTTTGGAATCAGCTCTCCCTCCAGGCCCTTATGAGTTCCTACAAATAAAAACTCTGTATCAGGTTGTTTTTCCTTCAGATAACGGGCAATGGCGATACCGGGATTGATATGTCCTCCCGTTCCGCCGCCGGACAATAATACTCTCACGCTTTTTCCTCCACTATTTTCTGCATTGTCGCGAAACATTCAGCAAAATTCCCATACCGCTCATTAAGAATACCAATGAGGAGCCCCCTGCACTAAAGAAGGGAAGCTGCATTCCCGTAACCGGCATACTGGCAGTTACAACCGCCACATTGATAATCACCTGAATGGCAATGAGAGCTGTCATCCCAAAGGCAAGGTAGGAACCAAGCTTATCGGGTGCGTTCAGGGCAATTTTAATTCCTCTCCATATTAAAAGTGCAAACAGGGAAAGAACCAAAATAGCTCCCAGCCAGCCAAGCTCTTCACAGATAATTGAAAAAATAAAGTCATTCTGGGGTTCCGGAATGTACAGATATTTCTGGCGGCTTCGTCCCAGACCTACACCAAACAGTCCGCCTGAGCCAATGGCATATAAGCTCTGCACAATTTGCCAACCCTCATCCATTTTATTGGCAAAAGGATCCATAAAGGTGGTGATTCGTTCCAAACGGTACGGCTCCTGTATAATCGCAACCACTGCCAACGCCACAACACCGGCAAGTGCAACACCAAAATGAGCCAGCTTTACCCCACCGATAAACAACAAAAGCATGGATACTCCTGCAAGTACAATCGTTCCGCTCAGATGCTTTTCAGCCAATACCAGACCGCAAAAAGCTGCTATCACAAGAAGATAGGGTCCTAATGCTTTTAAATCATTAAAAGCACCGTCCTTTTCCAGAGAAAGGCGGTAAGATAAAAAGATAATCAGTACAATTTTTGCAAGCTCAGAAGGTTGAATACTAAAACCGCCCACTCCCAGCCAACGTTTTGCACCATTTACCTCATTACCTGCAATCAAAACCAGAATCAACAAAATAAATGTGATAGTCATAACAAGAGGCAATCGTTTGACAATGACATGATAATCCGCTTTTGAAAAGAACATCATCATAACAAACCCAATCAGCGCCCATCTTCCTTGGGAAAGAAGATAATGATAGCTGTTCCCGTACTCATAATAGGCATTGATAGAGCTTGCACTGAACACCATAATCAACCCAAAGGATATCAGGATCACCAACAAGGTAAACAATACCACATCCATCTGCCCCCGATTTGACGGACGAGGCTTGGAAGAAATCCCAAGCTTGGAAACAGAGCCGGTTTTCACAGTGGCCGATTTTTTCTTTTGCAGTTGTGGTTTCTGTTTCCGAGTCATGAATTCTCGTCCTTTCTATCATTAAATGGCAGCAGTGGCAATAAAGCAAAGAATTGCCGTTATACCGCAAAATACCAGTACAATTTTTTTCTCACTCCATCCGCACATTTCAAAATGATGATGGATAGGCGACATTTTAAAAATCCGTTTTTTTGTCAGCTTAAAAGAGGCAACCTGCAAAATCACAGATAAAGTTTCCATAAAGTAAACAAACCCAATCAGCAAAAGCAGCAATGGCTGACCGAGAAGCACCGCGCAGGCACTCACCAGACCTCCCAAAAAGAGGGAACCGGTATCTCCCATAAACACCTTTGCAGGATAATGATTGTACACCAAAAAGCCCAAACAACCTGCCAAGGCAAAAATGGAAAGACGCATCAGTCCGTCCTCAGTGTACTGCCATGCCATACCCGCCATAAACAGCATCACAATGGCGGTCACACTTGTTGCAAGACCGTCAATTCCATCTGTCAGATTCACGCTGTTTTCCGTTCCTAAAATCACAAACAGAATAAAAGGCACATAAAACCAGCCCAAATCCACCTCTGCTCCCGAAAAGGGAATCAAAATGGTGGTTCCGTTTTTGATGATTGCCGCCACAGTCAGAACAATGGCAACAATCAGCTGAAGTAAAAACTTCTGCTTGGAGGTAAGCCCTAAATTTCTCTTTTTGGCAACCTTGATATAATCATCATAAAACCCGATGGCGCCAAACAAAAGAGCAACTACCAAGGCAACCCAACCGCTGCTGTCACGCAAGCAGAACAGAGATGCTAAGACAATTCCAAGAATAAACATAATACCTCCCATAGTGGGAGTTCCCTGCTTATTCTTATGCCAGTTGGGACCGATTTCCAGAATACTCTGACCTATTTTCAGGCTAATGAGCCACCGAATAATAAACGGTCCTGTGAATACTGTCCCCAAAAATGCAATCAAAAATCCAACAAAACTCAATTTTTCCACCCCTCGTTCATCCGGTTCCAGATTTCCTCCATCTTCATCCCTCGGGAGCCTTTTATGAGCACCGTGTCTCCCTCGCAAAGATAAGAGCGTAAAAACCGGCAAAGTTCTTCATTTGTTTCAAAATGCTGTTTGCTGGGAACCTCAGCTCCCTTATATATCTGCTCCGACGCCTTCCCTACGGTAAACACTCCGTCAAGACCGGAGGCAAACTGCCCGATTTCAAAATGGGCTTGTTCACTGTAATCCCCTAACTCCAGCATATCGCCCAACAATGCTATTTTTCTGATTCCGTCAGATTCCTTCAACACGGAAATTCCGGCACGCATAGAGTCGGGATTGGCATTATAGCAATCCAAAATCACGGTAATGCCGTCCTTTTTCTCCGTCCTCATTCTCATTCCCACACTTTGGGATTCCTCAATGCCTTTTTGAATCAGTTCAGGGGGAACATCAAGCAAAAGTCCTGCTCCCACTGCCGCCAGAGCATTGCTGATGTTATGCCGCCCCGGAACAGGAATGGTAACACGAGCAGGCAATTCCTTACAGGCAAAGGAAAACAGCTGTTGCTCCATTTGTATTTCTTCCCCACGAATTTGGCAGTTTTCCCCGCATCCGTACCGAATCACCTTTTTCTCAGGGTTTGCCTGATTCAAATAGTCATCATCCCCGTTAAACAGGGCAACGCCGTCTTTTTGCAAGCATTCTAAAATTTCCAGCTTGGCTTTTAAAATTCCTTCACGGGAGCCCAGATTTTCAATATGGGACATTCCGATATTATTGATAATCACCACATTGGGGCGAGCGGCACGGGTCAAACGGGACAACTCACCAAAATGGTTCATTCCCATTTCCACAACCGCCACCTCATGGCAATCCTCTAAACGGAACAAGGTCAGAGGAACACCGATTTCATTATTAAAATTCCCTTCCGTTTTCAGGCAGCAATATGTTTGGGACAATACAGCCGCCACCATTTCCTTTGTGGTGGTTTTGCCCACACTTCCCGTAATGGCAACCACAGGAATGGAAAACTGACTGCGATACCCTGCCGCCAAATCAAGAAGAGCCTGAGAGGTATCCGCTACCCTGAGATAGGGCCCCTCCTCAAAGGGAATTTCGCCCATAACCACAGCGGCACCCTGATTGAGAGCTTGCTGCAAAAACGCATGACCGTCAAACCGTTCCCCCCTCAGCGCCACAAACAGGCAACCGGGGGTAATCTTTCTGCTGTCGGTACAAATATCCGTAACCAGAGCAGCCTCATCCGCCCCAAAGGGAGTTGCACCGCTCCATTCTATCAAATGTTTCAACAATGTGGGCTTCATTTATTATTCTAACTCCTTTAACCATTCCGCTACCACTTCACGCTCATCAAAATGAATGGTTCCCTCTTTTAGAATCTGATAGGTTTCATGCCCCTTTCCCGCCAGAATAATCACATCATCGGGTTGGGCATTTTTTAGGGCAAACCCAATGGCTTCCCGTCGATTCACAATCACAACATAATCACACTCTGTCTTTGAAATGCCCTCTTCAATCTCTTGAATAATGGCTTCGGGATTTTCTGTTCTGGGATTATCCGAGGTCACGATACAAAAATCAGATAACTCTCCCGCAACCTTGCCCATGACAGGCCGTTTTGTACGGTCACGGTCACCACCGCAGCCAAACAAGGTCACCACTCTGCCCTTAGAAAATCCACGGACACTTTTAATAATATTTTCCAGACCGTCCGGCGTATGGGCGTAATCAATCATGACGGTATAAGGTTTTCCCAAAGGAAGCACCTCTGCCCGACCGCTGACTCCCCCCACTTCGGAAAGTCCTTTTGCAATCACATCAGAGGGAATGCCGCACACTGTACAGATTCCCATGGCACAAAGACCGTTGTACACAGAAAATTTTCCGGGTGTATTCAATGTAATTCTCGTTTCCTTCCCCAGAATATTTCCGGTGAAAACGGAAGATTCTCTGCCAAATTCCATATCATAAGCATAAATATCCGCCGCGTTGTCCACCCCATAGGATAAGGGCACACAGTTGCATTGCTCCAAAATGCGGATTCCTGCATCGTCATCAATATTCACAACCCCTGTTTTACACAAGTCAAACAGCTTTGCCTTTGCCTGAAAATATTGCTCCATATCCTGATGAAAATCCAGATGGTCCCGAGTGAGATTGGTAAATGCTCCCACATCAATATCGCAGTATGCCACACGGGACAGTTCAAGAGAATGGGAAGAGATTTCCATAATCACATAATCCACGCCACTCGTCGCCATTTGTGCAAGCAATTCCTGAAGCTCCAGTGATTCAGGGGTAGTGCGTTCAGAAGGAAGAACGGTACTCCCAATCATATTCTGATTGGTACCGATTAACCCCACACAGAATCCTGCGTTTTCCAGAATTTTCTTCACCAAATAGGTAGTCGTGGTTTTTCCGTTGGTTCCGGTAACGCCGATTACTTTCATTTTTCCGGAAGGGTGACCGTAATAACGGTCGGCAAGAAATGCCAGTGCTTTACGGCTGTCATCCACTATTACCTGGGGAACAGATGCCTTCACCTCATGCTCACAAATCAAAACAGAAGCGCCCCTTTTGGCAGCATCCTCTGCGTACCGGTGTCCGTCTGTGACAAAACCGGTCACACACACAAAGACCGAGCCTTCGCTGACTTTGCGGGAATTATAACAAATATCCTTGATTTCCACATCGGGAACAGAACTTAACAGTCCCGAATAGTCACCCAATAACTGTGTCAGTTTCATACTGGTTTCCCCTTCCTGTCATTCCTTAAAAATCACTGATTTGCGAACGGAAGTCAACCGAAACGGTACTGCCGCTTGTGACCTCTTCCCCTGCTGCAGGGGTTTGAGAATAGGCAGTTACACTGTTTTCCTGATTGGGTGCAACATCTGTAAACCGACAGTTCAGACCGTGTTCTGCTAATGTCCGTCTTGCCTCGGCAGGAGTCATACCCATTACATCAGGAACATGAACCTTCTGTTCCTCCGTTTGGTTTTGTGTATATAAAATAACAGTTGAATTCAATTCCATGGTAACGTTTCCTACAGGAATCTGAGACAGTATCGTCTCTCCGTCACCCATAATCTGATAATTGAGTCCTGCAGCCGATAAGGTATTGGCTGCTTCGTTGACAGTTAAATCCACCACATTGGGAACATTCACTGTTTCCTCTGCTTCCTCTTCTTCCGTATATTGAGGCTCCATTCCCAAATAGTGCATGGTATCCTCTAAAATAGAACGGACAACAGGTGCCGCAACAGTACCCCCGTAGTACACCCCGATGGGTTCGTCCAAAATAACCAGTACAACCACCTGAGGGTCATCCACAGGAGCAATGCCCACACAAGAGGCAATATACTTTCCGTTACCACGAGGCAATTTTTCCGAGGTTCCGGTTTTTCCGCCTACACGATACCCCTTAATATAAGCATTGGATGCCGCACCGTCCAATACCACCTGTTCCATGATGTTTCTCATGGTGGCTGCGGTTTCGGAGGACATAATCTGCCGTACAGGCTCAGGCTCAACGGTTTTTACTACATTCCCTTCCTGATCGGTCATCTGTTTTACAAGATGCGGCTTATACAAAGTTCCTCCATTGCAAATAGCAGACACAAAGCTTGCCAGCTGTAATGGGGTAATCTGCAAGCCCTGACCAAAAGAGGAGGTTGCCAGCTGTACTTCATTGAAATCCGCTTTAGAGAAGAACACGCCGTTTGCCTCACCGGGCAAGTCAATTCCGGTTAAATCACGGAATCCAAAGGCTTCCACAAACCGGAAAAAATTATCATTTCCAATCCGTTCTGCAATCTGCATCAAAGCAGGGTTACAGGAATTACAAATGGCTTTTACAAAGGTCTGCGGTCCATGGCCTGCGGTATGGTGACAGTTGATTTTCTTATCCGCCACCTGATAAGAACCGCCGCAGTCAAAAATATCACCAAGCTTGCAAACATTCTGTTCCAATGCTGCAACAGCGGTGGCAAGCTTAAAGGTAGAACCAGGCTCATAGCTGTCCGTTACCGCTTTGTTTCTCCACATTTTAAAGAGCATTTCCGTTTCCCGTTTCCCAAGCTCCTCATCGGATAAATCGTCCTTATCAATTCCCTCTTCCTCTAACTTTTCCTCCAGCTCTTCTTCTGCTTCTTCTGTCAGAGTTCTGGGCTGATTCAAATCAAAATCAGGAAGAGAACACATAGCGTAAATTTCCGCCGTCTGGGGATTCATCACAATGGCCGCTGCACCTGCCCCCAAATCGTTTTCAATATACGCCTTTTCCAGATATTTTTCCACAAAGTGCTGAATGGTTTCATCAATGGTCAGCACCAGATTTTGCCCGTCCACAGGGTCGATGTATTGCTCAAATTTATAAGGTACATCCGTCCCCTTGGCATTACTTGCAGTCACAATACGGCCCGGTGTTCCTGCCAATACACTGTCATATTGTGCTTCCAGTCCGTCCAACCCCTGATTGTCACTTCCGGTAAAGCCAAGCACATGGGAGGCAAATTTTCCGTAAGGATAATACCGCTTGGTATCCTCATCCAGATTGACTCCCGCCAATTCCAGCTCACGGATTCTATCCGCTGTTTCCTTTTCCACACGGCGGGCAATAGATTCATAATAACTGTTGGCGGTTACTTTTTTCCGCACAACCTCCTCGTCCAAATCCAAAATATCAGACAATGCTCCGACAACCTCATCCTCATTGCCCTGCTCTTTAATCACATTGGGAGAAACGGACACCTGCTCCACACTTGCACTGACTGCCAGAGTCTTGCCATTTCTGTCCAAAATCGCACCCCGCTTTGCACTCACCTGGCGGTCTGTGGTCTGTTGCTCCAAGGCTCCCTTCTGAAGCTCCTCGCCACGGACAATCTGCAAATATCCCGTCCGCAGAATCAGCCCCAAAAGAACTGCCACTACCACAGAAAAAGTAAAAACCATGCGCTTGTTCATCTGTTTATTCAAAGCCATTTCAGGGCTCAGCTCCTTTCTAAAAAAAATTCCAAACTTTTGAAAAAGCCAAGGCAACCCCTAAGATTGCCTTGGCACCTTTTTTACAATTTCTCCCCTAAACAGACTTTTTTCGGGGGATTATAGACACGCAATCTATCTCAATATATGAATCCGATTAATACAAATATTCCAAAACGTTCCCCAAAGTCTGAATGATGGTAGCATAAAAATTCTTTCCCTCAGCGGTTTCTTCCATTTCCTCCGCTACCTCGATATAATCGTCTCCCTGAATATTCACATACACTGTCTGATATTTTTCAGGCTTGCCCATTCCAAGCTCTGTCATGGCAATCCGTTCTACATTTTCCAGATTCAGGGCGCTGTCAATTTCCACCTGCAAGCGTTTGTTTTCATCCACAAGCGCATTTCTCTCTACCTTTAAAAGTTCAAGCTGATGGTCCCGCTCCACGATTGCAGAATAACGGAACAGAATCAACAATGCCGCAACACAAATTAACAGAACATTGCCAATCAGCCGAGCCGGTAATCTTCTTATTCCGGTTGCATGCTGTACAGCAGTCTGTTTATGGTCCATTATTTTCGTATTTGATTTTACTCTCCGCATCTCGCCCTGCCGTACCACGCTCACGGGTTCGTTCTCATATAACCGATATGCAGAGGAGGAATTTGCTCGTCTGGACATACTATGTACTCCTTTTTTATATCTTCTCAATCACTCGTAATTTTGCACTCTTTGCTCTGGGGTTTTGAGCAAGCTCTTCCGACCTTGCCACAACCGCTTTTTTCAGTACCATTTTTCCCTTCGGCTGATTTCCGCAAACACAAACGGGAAATTCAGGCGGGCATGTACAGCCCGTACATTTTTCACGAAAGCTCTGTTTTACCATTCTGTCTTCCAGGGAATGAAAGGTAATCACGGCAAGTCTGCCGCCGGGCTTTAAACACTCAAAAAAATCTGTCAATGCTTTTTCTAAAACCTCAAGCTCCTTGTTCACTTCAATGCGGATTGCCTGAAAGGTTCGTTTTGCCGGATGCTTGTCCCCAGGTCTGTTCCCCATGGCACTTCGGATGACCTCCGTCAGTTCAAAGGTGGTTGCGATGGGCTTTTCTTCCCGCCGCCTTACAATCATCCTTGCAATTTTCCGTGCAAATCGTTCTTCTCCGTAGGTAAAAATCACATTTGAAAGGGCTTCCTCAGAATAGGTATTGACCACATTAAAGGCTGAAAGTGTTGCCTCTTTGTTCATCCGCATATCAAGAGGGGCGTCAAACCGATAGGAAAATCCCCGTTCCGCCTCGTCCAGCTGATAGGAAGAAACCCCCAAATCCAGCATGGCTCCGTCAATGCTCTCAATCTGACATTCTTCCAAAATCTCCTTAATGTCAGAAAAATTCCTATTCATATATAATACGCCGTATTCCTCGGAAATCCTCTTTTTTGCCGCTAAAATTGCATCCGAATCCTGATCAATACCAATCAGCGTACCGTTTTTGCCCAATTTTTCCAGGAGGCAAGCTGCATGACCGCCGCCGCCCAAGGTTCCGTCAACATAAATTCCGCCCGGGCGAACATTCAGCGAATCCACCGTTTCGTGAAGAAGCACCGACACATGAGAAAACTCTCCCATATCACCCACTCCTTACATTCCCAAATCTTCCAGCATTTGAGCAACCTCGTCAGAATCAATTTCAGCATAGGTGTTCCATGCATTCTTCGCCCAGATTTCCAATCGGTCAGAAACACCGATTACCACAACCTCACGGTCAGTGATATGAGCATGATCCTTCAGACACTGATCCAGCATCACTCTTCCTTGCTTGTCCAGCGAGCATTTTTTCAAGCCCGATGTAAAGAATCGTTGCACTTTTCTCGCTTTGGAAAAAGGAAGCTCTCTGATGGTGGCAAAAAACTCTCTGCCCTTTTCCTCAGGAAATACAAATAAGCAGTCGTCCAGTCCTTTTGTAATATAGAAAACATCTCCCAGTCCCTCCCGAAATCCGACAGGTACTGTGAGTCTGCTTTTATCATCTAAATTACAAGCAACCTCTCCGCTGAACAGCATGATTTGCACTCCTATAATCAATTAAGGGTACTTTTACCATTTTTGTCCCACTTTTTACCACAGGACACCACTTTTTCCCACCCTCATTTTAATTATAACCGATTTTTGTTACTTTTGCAAGAGGTTTTTTAAAAAAAATTAAATTATTTTTACCGAAATATTTCAATGCACAATATCTTGTAACATTTTGGTAATCTAACACAATAAAATGTGTTCTTTTGTAATATTCTCTTAAAATTTAAAAAATCCTCTTTTTTTATATATTGTATATTATGCATAATTTACCACAAAGGATTGTATATTGGTAATAAAGCAAAAATTTTCAAATTTTTACAGAAAGGTGATGAACCTGTTATGTCAGACATTCCCACCAGAAGACCTCCCTCCAAAGCAGCGGAGCCCAAACCTCTTTCTCTGTTCTATCCTCGAATCACAGAACGAATGTTAATCAGCGGCACATTATTCGCTCTTTGTTTTTTTGCCGGAAAAATGGGTGTATTTCACGACCAGACAGAACAACTGAAGCAAATTTTAACCACCCATACGGATCCCCAAATGGTACGGATGAAGGCAGAGGAGGCAGTCAATTACTGCGAAACCCTTTTCCCCTCTTTGGAGGTAGGAGCGGAATCTATCGAGGACAGTACACGGCAATATGAAATTGTGAAAAATGAACAAGAGTCGGTGGAGGTTACGGCACAAACTGTTTTTTCCCTTCCGTTGGAGGGGGTCATTACCTCACAATTCGGGGAACGAACCGACCCGTTAAACGAATCCACCGCCTGGCACACAGGACTTGATATTGCCGCAAGTACAGGCACACCCATAGTGGCTGCCGCATCAGGAGAAGTGATTTTTTCAGGAGAGCTGGGAGGATATGGGTTTGCTGTAAAGCTTCGTCATCCTGACGGGTTAGTGACCCTGTACGGTCACTGCAGCAAGCTTTATGTCACCGAAGGGCAGCATGTATCCGCAGGAGAAACCATTTCCGCAGTAGGCAGTACAGGCAGAAGCACGGGCCCCCATCTTCATTTTGAAATCATAGACGGGGAAGAATATTTAAATCCTTCCGATTATTTATCCTTTGTATGAAACTGAGAATTTCACCCCTCATGCCCCTGTTACTTGTTTTGGGGTATGTCACCAATACATTATCTTCCATGCTTGGGATGTACCTATGTCTGTTCATCCACGAGCTTGGTCATCTGATGACGGCTGTCAAACTGCACATGGGGGTTTCCTATTTGGGGATTCTCCCTTTTGGCATTGCCATTCGCTTAAAAGAGGAACAAACCCGTCCTTTAAAAGAACGGGTTTTGGTGGCGGCGGCAGGTCCCATGGCAAGCTTTTTTGGTGCGGGTTTGGTTGTACTTTGCAAAAAATGGCTTACTCAAGAACAGTTCCTCTTTCTTTTTTGCGGAAATTTTGCGTTGGGGTTGTTTAATTTACTGCCCATTTCAACTTTTGACGGAGGAAGAATACTTTTTTACTTGCTTTCTGATGCATTTGGGAGT
>JAZURC010000026.1:0-6259 GCA_045606005.1 Clostridia bacterium | reverse complement strand
TGCAAACCCTAAAACAGCTCTTTTAGGTGGAGCTGCACAATTTGGTATATTTGGAGCTTTACTTTTAGCATTATGTGCTTTTGGCTTTACATTACCACAATCAGGTGCTATTGGTATTATTGGTGGTGCTGACGGCCCGACTTCAATTTATGTTACTTCAAAACTTGCTCCTGAATTGTTAGGTGCAATTGCAGTTGCGGCTTATTCTTATATGGCATTGGTGCCCATCATCCAACCCCCTGTAATCAGACTTTTGACCACCAGAAAAGAACGGATGATTCGTATGGAATATACGGCGAAAAGTGTTTCCAAGCTGACAAAAATCCTGTTCCCCATTGTGATTACCATTGTGGCAGGTCTGGTAGCTCCCGCATCTGTTTCCCTGATTGGATTCCTCATGTTTGGTAACCTGATTCGTGAATGCGGTGTGTTAAACTCTTTGTCCGAAACGGCTCAGAAGGTGCTGGCAAATCTGATTACCATTTTCTTAGGAATTACCATTGCCTCCCAGATGCAGGCAGAATCTTTCTTAAAGCCCGAAACCCTGCTGATTTTAGGATTAGGCTTGATTGCGTTTATCTTTGATACCGCAGGCGGTGTGCTGTTTGCAAAGCTTCTGAATCTGTTTATGAAAAAGAAAATCAATCCTATGATTGGTGCAGCGGGAATTTCTGCATTTCCCATGTCGGGCCGTGTGGTGCATAAAATGGGATTGAAGGAGGATCCTCAGAACTTCTTGTTGATGCATTCAATCGGCGTTAACGTGTCCGGTCAGATAGCATCTGTTATCGCAGGCGGACTGATTTTGAATTTCTTTTTGAATAAATAGGAGGGAAACAGAATGGAACCGTTGAATTTTATTACAAGCTTACCCTATATGGGAAAGGGAATGTTAAGTATCTTGGTTGTCATTGGTATTATCATTTTAATTACCATGGCACTGAATAAAATTCCTGCAAAAGATGAGTAAATAAAAGATAAAAAAATACCGCTTATGTAAGCGGTATTTTTTCAGCGTGTCGATAAACCTATCGACACGCTGGCAGACTGGGAAAAAGGAAGGGATATTTTGTCAAAATGAATTGCAGACAGTACGGAGGTACGGCAATTGTTCATTTTGGCAAAAAGCAAGTAACCGCTTGGGAAATTCGATGTTTTCCAAGCGGTTTTCTATTGGTTTATAAAAGATAACACTAATCATTTTATTTTCATCTTTTCTACTTGCGGTAGATCGACATTTTCGACGGTCTGAAATACCGCTTATGTAAGCGGTATTTCTTATTATTCTTTTCCGTCCCAACAATAAGTGCATAACTTACAAGGTTCGATTCCAATTGCTTCAATCAAACCCTCCAGGGTCTGGAATTCCAGAGAATGGAAGTTCATCTTTTCACAGATGGTCTGACGCAGTTTCTTTCCCCGTTCGGTGGAAGAATCACTGTATTCATTCAGATATTGGAAGCCTTCTTCACCCTCCAGTTCCATAATGGTTTTGCGGGTAATCAGCTCCATTTCGCTTTTTGAACTGGAGAAATTCAGATATTTACAACCGTACATAATGGGCGGGCAGGCAGAACGCATATGTACCGCCTTTGCGCCGTTATCATACAGGAAATCAACCGTTTCCTTTAATTGTGTTCCTCGTACAATGGAGTCATCTACAAAAAGAAGATTTCGGTTCATAATCAGATCATGAATGGGCACCTGCTTCATTTTTGCAATTTTATTTCTGTCCTTTTGTTTGGCAGGAGTAAAGCTTCTTGACCATGTGGGCGTATATTTAATAAAGGGACGGGCAAAGGGGATTCCGCTTTTGTTGGCATAACCGATTGCATGGGGAGTTCCCGAATCGGGCACACCGCTTACAAAATCAACCTTTTCTGCGTTTTTTGCTTTCTTGTCATTTACCGCCATGATTTGACCGTTTCGGTTTCTCATAACTTCCACATTGACCCCTTCGTAGGTGGAGGTAGGATACCCGTAATAAGCCCACAAAAAGGCACAGATTTTCATTTCCTTATTTGGTTTTGCAAGCTGGGTGACCGAATCAGCAGTCAACTCTACAATTTCTCCCGGACCCAATTCCCGCTCTGTTTCAAATTCCAGCTTTTGTGCCGCGAAGGATTCAAAGGTAACGCAATAACCGTCCTCATTTTTCCCTATCAGAACCGGCAGACGACCCACGCGGTCACGGGCGGCAATAATAGAGCCGTTATCCTTTAATATTAAAATGGAGGCAGAACCCATGATGCGTTCCTGTGCATAACGGATTCCGTCTGCAAAATTATCTTTTTGATTGATCAGAGAGGCAATGATTGCGGTTGAATTGATTTTTCCGCTTGTCATGGCGTCAAAATAGCCGTGAGAGGAGGATAAGTATTCCTGAATCAACTCCTCTGCATTGTTGAGTAAGCCAATGATGCAAATGGCATAAGTACCTAAATTGGAGCGAATCATCAACGGCTGGGGATCATAATCACTGATACAGCCAATGGCAGAGTTACCCTGCATTTCTTCAAAAACATGCTCAAACTTGGTTCGAAAAGGAGAATTCTGAATGTTATGAATTTCCCTTTGCAGTCCAATTTCTTTATCGTATGCCGCAATACCGCCGCGGCGTGTTCCTAAATGAGAATGATAGTCTGTACCAAAAAACACATCAGAAATGGCATCGTGCTTTGATACTACACCAAAAAAGCCTCCCATGGTAAACCTCCCTGTATTATGTCATAGTATTATTATATCACGGATATTAAAAGCGGTCAATAACCGAAAAGAAATATTGTCACTTTGACAAAAATTCGTATTTACAGATTGATTTTTATTAATAAAATTGGCAATTCTTTAGTTATGTCAATTTCAAAAACGATTTCTTTGTAGTGTATTTCAGATTCCTCCCACCCGCTTTAATATTATTAAAAAGCAGAAGATGGTCAGTAATGCAAAAGTGGAAGTCCAAACAACAATCTGGCTTGCCAGCTCTCCGTCGCCTTCCATTTCCTGTGCCATCACGAAGGAGGAAACCGCAGTAGGGGAGGCAAACATGGAAAGAAGGGTTGCCATTCCCACACCCCGAAAGCCCATGAAAAAGCCGATTGTCAGCATAACACCGGGCAAAATGACCAGCTTTCCCATAAGAACCGTAATCAACTGACGCAAGGAATCCTTTGCTCCCGAAAAACGGAAGGATGCCCCCAACAAAAAGAGTGCCAGTGGGGTTGCAACCGAGGACATGGAGCTCACAGCGTCGTCAATGAAATGGGGCACAGGGATTTTGGTAAATAAAATAATCAATCCCAATATAGAGGACAAAATCAAGGGATTGGTGAGAATTCCCTTGATTATCTTTTTCATATCCGGAGAAACACCTCGACAAATTTCCAAAGCGATAACAGATAAAACATTGTATAAAGGAACCACGACGGCAATCATCAGTGCAGTGATACCGATTTCTTCAGGACCGCAAAGATGCGTTGCCAGAGGCAGACCAAACAGAACAAAGTTACTGCGAAACATCCCTTGAATCATAACGCCCTGTTTTGCAGGATTCTTTTCTGTCAAACGGACAAACAGGAAAAAGACAACAAAGGCAAGAAATACGCCTGCCACACCCAAAAGAATCAGCTTTTTGTCAAAAACACTTGATATGTCGGAATGATATACATTATAGCAAAGAAGCAAGGGCAGAAAAAAACGAAATACTGCCTTGTTCATGCCTTTTACAGTGTGGTCGTCAATCAATTTAATTTGTTTTAACAGGTATCCTGCCGCCATTGGAAAAAATAAGGGCAGAATGGCGGATAATGCAAGTGAAAAATCATTCATAATGGGGTCCTTTCCTGTAAAAGAAGCTTATTTTACCAATAGCTTCTGAATTTCGGCAACATACATGGTATGATAATCCCCGTTGGGATACCAAAGTGCATCTTCCTTATCTGTGATAAAGCATTCCGGCATCAATTCCTGCGCGTACATTTTTTTGCAAATAAGCACGCTTTCTGCTTCTTCAAAATAGGGGGTATCTCCGTCACGGACAAGGGTCAGACCTGAATTGGCAATTTTATCCTCATCCCGTCCTGATACTTTTCCCAGATATTGGAGCTTTTCTCTGTATCCTTCTCCCAAAAAGCTCAAGCTGAAGGCGTCTGATACATCAACAAATTCTTTTGTATATCGTTGGGGACGAATGAAAATATAAGCAACATTCTTACCCCACAGTACCCCCAGTCCGCCCCAGGAAGCGGTCATGGTGTTGGTTGTTTCGTCTCCTGCTGTTATCAGCATCCATTGCTTTCCGATTGTTTCAAATACATTTTTGTTCCATTGTTCCAATTTAATTTCTTTCATTAAAATGACCTCCTTATATGACAATCCCACCGTTGGGACTTATTATCTGACCTGTCATAAATTCTGCTGTGGCAAGAAAAAAAATGGCTTCAGCCACCTCAAGAGGTGTTCCCAACCGACCAAGAGGGGTTTCTTCACACAATGCCTTTTTGTCCTCCTCTGTCAGATGATTGCACATGGCGGTATCAATTACGCCGGGGGCAACACAGTTGACACGAATGTTAGAAGGACCAAGCTCTTTTGCCAATGCCTTTGTCATGGC
Source organism: Clostridia bacterium (assembly GCA_045606005.1). GTDB lineage: Bacteria > Bacillota > Clostridia > HGM11514 > HGM11514 > SIG438. Next base: position 1,650 of record JAZURC010000026.1, on the reverse strand, counting down.
AATTAAGGCTCCTTTTGCCGCAGAATAATGCACTTCACAGGAGGCTCCCGTCAATCCCCAGATAGAGGATAGATTGATAATAGAGCCTTCCTTTTGATGAATCATGTGGGGAAGAACTGCCTTTGTGCATAAAAAGGCACCTTTCACATGAATATCAAACATATTGTCCCATTCCGTTTCCGTAATGGTATCAAACAGTTTTTGTTGTGAAATCCCTGCATTGTTGACCAGAATATCCACACCACCGATTTGATTGACCATTGCTTCCACCTGAGCAGAATCAGACACATTTCCTCGCAATATCAAGATATGGGGATTTTCTGTCTGAAACTTTTCTGCTTCTTTTTGATTGGAAGAAAAGGATACCGCTACCCGATATCCTTTTTCGCTGAATAATTTGGCTGTGGCAGCACCGATGCCTCGGGTACCGCCTGTAATCCATACTGTTTTCATTGGTGCTCCTCCAGTTTCTTTTCCAAACGATCAATTTGAGCCTGTAATTTACAAAGCTCTTGGGAAACAGGGTCGGGAAGGTGAATTTGGTCAATATCATTGATGGTAATGCCGTTGCGTTTTACCACTCTCGCAGGAACACCCACGCAGGTGGAGTTGGGAGGGACTTCGCTTAATACTACCGCATTTGCCGCAATTTTAGACCCGTCCCCAACGGTGAAGGGGCCCAGCACCTTTGCACCCGCACCAATCATTACATTGTTACCAATGGTGGGGTGGCGCTTTCCCTTATCTTTTCCCGTACCGCCCAAGGTAACGCCCTGATAAATGGTACAGCAATCGCCGATGACCGCAGTTTCGCCGATGACAACACCGATTCCGTGGTCAATGAGAAGCCCTTTTCCGATTTGGGCACCGGGATGGATTTCCACTCCGGTCAGGAAACGGGAGGTCTGGGAAATCAGTCTTGCCATGAAGGGACAGTGGTGCTTGTAAAACCAGTGGGCAAGCCGATGGTAAAGAACCGCGTGCACCCCTGAATATAACAACAGCACCTCTAAGGGATTCCGAGCCGCCGGATCCCGTTCCATAATCATTTTTGCTTCAGACCAAATTCCCATTATCCACCTCTATTTTACTACAATATTCACAAGCTTTTTGGGAACAGCAATCACTTTTACAATCTGCTTATCCCCAACTAATTCTTTGATTCTGTCATTTTCCAAAGCTGCAGTTTTCAGTTCCTCCACGCCGATTTCAGCGGGGAACATCATACGGTCTCGAACCTTACCGTTAATCTGGACTACGAATTCTACCATCGCATCCACGGTTTTTGCCTCGTCATATTCCGGCCATGGTGCAACGGAGCAGAACCCTTCAAAGCCCGCTTCGCTCCAAAGTTCTTCTGTCATGTGAGGAACAAAGGGATTCATCAGCAGCAGGAAGGTTTTGTATTCATCCTTTGTGACGCTTCCCTTGGAGGAAAATTCGTTAATCAGGCTCATCAAAGATGCAACTGCAGTATTAAACTTCATCCGTTCAATATCGTCGGTTACCTTGCAAATAGTTTTGTGCATGGAGGATTCCAGTTCCTTGGAATACCCTTCCTCCTGTGTTACCTTGTCAGACAATGCCCAGACACGGTCCAAGAATTTACGGCATCCCCGAACGCCGTTTTCCGACCAGGGAGTTGCCTGA
>JAZURC010000025.1:0-6519 GCA_045606005.1 Clostridia bacterium | reverse complement strand
GACTATGGGTATGAAAACCATTTTCAGTGCAAAGAAAATCATTGTGTTGGTAACAGGCAAGAAAAAGCACGATATTGTTCATCGGTTGTTTGAAAAGGGTATCACTACCGATAATCCTGCATCCTTGCTTCAGCTTCATCCCGATGTGACGGTATTAGTAGACACGGAAGCCGAAGAAGGCTAAGGGATTGTAGTAAAATGTACAGACCCCTTATATTAAAAACACATAGAAAAAGGCTGTGGCATTTGCCACAGCCTTTCTTTCATAATTAAAACTTATCACGCTTTACATAAGTGGTATGAAGCAGTTCATGAGATTTGTGACCGCAGGGTTCACCGAAATATTCTTCATACATTTTCTGTACATAAGGATTCTGGTGAGATTTACGCAAGGACAAGGATTTGTCTTCTTCGTAAATTGCAGCCGCTCTTTCTGCTCTTACATCATGAGTCAGCTTATACTTGGCACTTACAATGGGCTGACCGCCGCCGTTTACACATCCGCCGGGGCAAGCCATGATTTCGATAAAGTCAAGCTGTTGTTCACCGCTCTTGACACTGTCAAGCAGCTTTCTTGCGTTACCCAGACCGTGAGCAACTGCTGCTCTTAATTTCTTGCCGCCAACTTCAACGGTAGCAAATTTCACACCTTCCACGCCTCTGACTGCTTCATATTCGATTTCGGAATTGTCTTTTCCGGTGAGGATATCAGCAACTGTACGAAGGGCTGCTTCCATAACACCGCCCGTTGCACCAAAGATAGCACCTGCACCGGTAGCTTCGTCCCCAAAGGGATTGTCAAATACTTCATCAGGCAGATTCACAAAATCCAAGCCTGCAGTACGAATCATTTTCGCCAATTCGCGAACAGTCAGAACTGCATCTACATCCTGAAGTTTCCCGTTTGCCAATTCTTCTCTCTGTGCTTCAAATTTCTTTGCAGTACAAGGCATAACAGAAACCACATAAATCTTTTCAGGGTCAATGCCTGCCTTTTCCGCATAGTAGGATTTGATAATCGCACCGTACATTTCGTGAGGAGATTTGCAGGAGGACAGATTATCCAAAAATTCCGGATAATTGTGTTCACAGAATTTAACCCAACCGGGGCTGCAGGAAGTAATCAAAGGCAGATTTTCTCCCTTTTCCAACCGATGCAACAGTTCAGTTCCTTCTTCCATAATGGTAACATCTGCTGCGGTGTTGGTATCAAACACCTTATCAAAGCCCAGACGCTTCAAAGCCGCAACCATTTTTCCTGTTACACGGGTTCCTACGGGCAATCCGAATTCTTCACCCAAACCAACACGAACAGCGGGAGCGGGCTGAACCACTACATACTTGTCTTCATCAGCCAAAGCATCCCAAACCTGAGCGATACTGTCTTTTTCAGTTAATGCGCCTACGGGGCAGGCAGTGATACACTGACCGCAGTTGACACAGTTTACATCTGCCAGAGATTTTTCAAAGGCAGGAGAAATGCGGGTTGCAAATCCTCTTTCGATTGCATCAATCGCACCAACCGTCTGCACATTTTTACAAACACCGATACAACGGCGACACAACACACACTTGTTGGAATCACGAACGATAGAAGCAGATTTATCATCCTTTTCATAATGAATATTTTTTCCTTCAAACCGTTCTGCATCAATTCCAAACTCTTCAGCCAATGACTGGAGTTCACAATTTTTGTTTCTGACACAGCTCAAGCACTTCTTTTCGTGGTTGGACAAAATCAGTTCCAAAGTAATTTTTCTTGCTTCACGCACCTTAGGAGTGTTGGTCAGAACTTCCATTCCTTCGCTTACGGGATATACGCAAGCTGCCGCCAAACCACGGGCACCCTTTACTTCCACCACACAAATCCGACAGGCGCCGATTTTGTTGGCATCCTTCAGATAACACAGGGTGGGAATATCTACATTGGCATATTTGGCAGCTTCTAAAATGGTGCTGCCTTCGGGAACGCTGACGCTAATCCCGTTAATTGTAAGATTCACCATGATTCATTCTCCTCCTTACTGTTTGGAAATAGCGTTAAACTTACACTTACTCATACAAACGCCGCACTTAATACATTTATTTGTATCAATGGTGTAAGGGTTCTTGATTTCGCCGGAAATCGCATCCACAGGACAATTTCTTGCACACAGGCTACAACCCTTACATTTTTCAGGATCAATGGTGTAGGACAACAATGCTTTACAGATACCTGCAGGACATTTCTTGTCTACCACGTGAGCTACATATTCATCTCTGAAATACTGCAGTGTGCTGAGCACGGGGTTGGGTGCTGTCTGACCCAGACCGCACATTGCAGAAGTCTTAATGGCATAAGCCAATTCTTCCAATCTGTCCAAATCTTCCAAGGTTCCCTTACCTTCGGTAATCTTTTCCAGAATTTCATACATTCTCTTGGTACCGATACGGCAGGGTGTACACTTACCGCAGGATTCATCTACCGTAAATTCCAGGAAGAATTTTGCAATGTCAACCATACAGTTATCTTCGTCCATAACAATCAGACCACCGCTGCCCATCATGGAACCGATGTTGATCAAAGAATCGTAATCAATAGGAGTATCAATCAAGGACGCAGGAATACATCCGCCTGAGGGACCCCCTGTCTGAGCTGCTTTAAATTTCTTTCCGCCGGGGATACCGCCGCCGATTTCTTCAACGATTTCACGCATGGTGGTTCCCATAGGAATTTCAACCAGACCTGTATTCTTAATCTTACCGCCCAGAGCAAATACCTTGGTACCCTTACTCTTTTCAGTACCCATAGAGGTGTACCATTCTGCACCGTTTAAGATAATCTGGCAGATATTTGCATAGGTTTCTACGTTGTTAAGCAATGTAGGTTTTTCCCACAGACCCTTTACAGCAGGGAATGGAGGACGGGGACGGGGCTCACCACGATTTCCTTCAATGGATGTCATAAGAGCCGTTTCTTCACCGCATACAAATGCACCGGCGCCCAGACGGATTCCCAGATGGAAGGAAAAGTCCGTTCCCATAATGTTATCGCCCAGTACGCCGTATTCTTCTGCCTGAGCAATCGCAATTTTCAATCTGTTTACCGCAATGGGGTATTCTGCACGGATATAAATATACCCTTCGTCAGAACCGATTGCATAAGCTGCAATCGCCATTGCTTCGATAACGCTGTGAGGATCTCCCTCCAGCACGCTTCTGTCCATAAATGCACCGGGGTCACCCTCGTCCGCATTACAGCATACGTACTTTTTGTCATTGACAGAATTTGCAGCAAACTGCCACTTCATCCCTGTGGGGAAGCCGGCACCGCCGCGGCCTCTCAAGCCGGAGTCCTTGATGATATCAATTACCTGCTGAGGTTCATATTCCTTTAACACCTTTTCCAGTGCTTTATAACCGTCCATTGCAATGTATTCATCAATACATTCCGGATCAATAGCACCACAGTTACGCAACGCAATTCTGTTCTGCTTTGCATAGAAAGGAACCTGATTTAAGGGCTTTACAGAGCCATCTTCCTGAATGGTTTCTTCATACAGTAATTCTTTTACCGGTTCCCCTTTGCCGATATGCTGAGCAACGATCTTTTCAACATCCTCAACACTCACACGGCTGTAGAAGGAGCCGGAAGGATAAATAACAACAATCGGACCCAGAGCACACAGACCGAAGCAACCGGTCAAAACAACAGATACACCCTGCTCCAAATTTTGTTTTTTCAATTCTTCTTCAAATTTTTTCTGAATTTCCAAAGAACCGGAGGACTGACAGCCGGTACCGCCGCAGACCAGAATGTGTGCTTTCACATCATCCGGCTTTTTGGTTTTATCTTGCCGTAATGCAATTTCAGCATATTTTTTCGCGCGAATCGCATCAATTTCAGCTATGCTTTTCATTGGAAAACCCTCCCTATTACACATATTTCTTCATAATATCGTCAACATCATGCTTGGTCAATCTACCGTATACTTCGTCATTCACCGTCAGAACGGGAGCCAGACCGCAAGCACCGATGCATCTGGTTGCTTCCAGAGAATACTTGGCATCGGGAGTACACTGACCCACATCAATACCCAGCTTGTTTTTAAATTCATCCAGAATATCACCGGAACCCTTTACATAACAGGCAGTTCCCAGACAGATTGCAATATGATACTGTCCTTTCGGTTCCAGCTTAAATTGGGTATAAAAGGTTACAATACCATATACTTCAGACAACGGCACACCCAAACCATCAGCAATCATGGTCTGCACTTCGATAGGCAGATAACCGTAAATTTCCTGTGCTTCATGCAAAACCGGGATTAAGGCGCCTTTTTCGTCCTTGTGGCTTTGAATTACCGCTTTCAGCTGTTCCTCCTGCTGAGGAGTACCCTGAAACGGAACCGTCTTTTTTTCGCTCATTCGCTTACAACTCCTATACTTAAAAATTGATACAAGCAAAGGGATTGTTTCCCTAGCCTTTCCCATTATATCATAAGTAAAAGAAAAAATCTACAGTTTTTTGATAAATTTTTAACTTTTTTTCAAAAAAGACAAGAAACCCCCTCTTTTCAGCCTTTTTTTACGGATTTTGTCACATTTCTTTTAAAAAGCATCTCGACAAACAGAATAAAATAGTGTATAATAATATAAGATATTATCAATTTGTTGAGGAGGGGTTTTGATGGCATCCTTTTTCAATAGCAAAAAAGCCTTACTGCTTGTCAATCCCGTTTCTGGAAAATTAAAAGCAAAATCCACGCTGTTTGATATGATTTCTGTATTCAATCGGGAAAGCATTCAAACCACGGTGCAAATCACTCAAGGGAAAGGTCATGCCGCTCTGGCAGCAATGGAAGCCTGGGAAGCGGACTTTGACATGGTCATCTGCTGCGGCGGGGACGGCACCTTAAATGAAACGATTACCGGTATGATGAAAGCAAGGAAAAAGCTGCCCTTAGGGTATATCCCTGCTGGAAGCACCAATGATTTTGCAAACAGCATGGGCATATCATCAAACCCCACAGAGGCAGCGGAGCAAATTGCAAAGCTTTCTCCCGTGCCGGTTGACATTGGTCTGTTTGATGCGAACCGCTATTTTGCATACATTGCATCCTTCGGCATCTTCACCTCCGTTTCCTACAGCACTCCTCAGGCAACCAAAAATGTTCTTGGTCATCTGGCATACATACTGGAGGGAGTAAAGGATTTAACCAATATTCAGTCTCATCACGTGATTGCCGAAACAAAAACCAAACGATACGAAGGGGATTATATTTTCGGTGCAGTGTGTAATACTACCTCTGTTGCGGGAATTGTAAAAATTGCCCCCGATCTGGTTGCCACCAACGACGGATTGTTTGAAGTTCTTTTGATAAAAATGCCTAAAAATCCTGCAGAGCTTCACAAAATCGTCATGGGGCTTACTTTTTCCGACTTCAGCGACGAAATTTTTGAGTTTTTCAAAACGGACGAGATACAGTTTTTTACCAACCCTGACCTTGGTTGGACACTGGACGGAGAATTCGCCTCTGTAGAAAAGGGAACCCCGGTCATTAAAAATCTTCACGAAGCCATTTCGGTTTATAGTTAAGGAGTCCCTATGAAGGAATTATTTCTGTTATTTTCGGTATTTGCTAAAATCGGCGCCGTCACGTTTGGCGGAGGATATGCCATGCTGCCCATTCTACAGCGTGAAATTGTAGAAAAACGAGGTTGGGCAACAGAATCAGAGCTTTTGGATTACTATGCCATCGGGCAATGTACTCCGGGGGTGATTGCCGTTAATGTGGCAACCTTTGTGGGCTACCAAAAAAAGGGCGTTTTGGGTGCCATTTTTGCAACATTGGGCGTGATTTCCCCCTCCATTCTCATCATTACCTTCATTACTGCCTGTCTGCAAAATTTTGCAGAATACAAAATGGTACAGCACGCCCTTTCGGGAATCCGTGTCTGCGTATGCGTTTTGATTTTTCAGGCAGTCGTGAAAATGTGGAAAAAAGCGGTGGTGGACAAAGCTGCCCTCGTTTTATTTCTCGTTGCTTTAGTATTGGCTGTTTTCAGTCCCTTCCCTGTTGCACTGTTGGTAATAGCAGCAGGATTTGCCGGCTGGAGCATTCAAAAAATAAAGGGAGGGAAATAAGTCATGCATTATCTGGAGCTGTTTTTGGAATTTTTTAAGATTGGCTTATTCTCTGTGGGCGGCGGCTTGGCAACCCTTCCTTTTTTACAGGAGCTTGCCCAAAAAAAGGATTGGATTTCTTTAGAAGATATCTCCAACATGATTGCCGTATCCGAATCCACCCCCGGCCCCTTGGGAATTAACATGGCAAGCTTTACGGGATTTTTGCAGTCAGGGGTAGGAGGGGCAATCGTGGCCTCTCTTTCTCTTGTTGTCCCTTCCGTCATTATCATTTTAATTGTTGCCCGTGTACTGGAAACGTTCAGAAATAACCAAACGAATCTCTAACCGCTAATGCGATGCCTGTTGCTTTTTTATTAAAGACATAGAGCCTGTGTCCTATGTCTTGGCAG
>JAZURC010000024.1:0-4305 GCA_045606005.1 Clostridia bacterium | reverse complement strand
GCGATCAAATTAATTTGCAATAATATATTGACCCGTTTACGGGTGAGCCGATAAAAAAGGGCGAATTAAAAGACCGCCCCACTTGTGGGGCAGCCCGTAATAGTTATGCGGTTGGCAAACCGTTTCGGCGCGCCTTGAGGCGCCGCCAACAAAATAGCCTTATAGGCTAAGTGCAAGCCACCGGTTTTACCGGTAGTCATGACTAAAGTATTTCTTGACAAGTAAAAGAATTTATGCCATAATTAAAATATAAGGAGAGTGAACTTATTATGAATATATGGCACGACATCAGTCCAAAACGAATTCACAGCAGTGATTTTATGGCTGTAGTAGAAATTTCAAAGGGCAGTAAAAATAAGTATGAGCTTGATAAGGAAACGGGATTGTTGCGATTGGACAGAATTTTATATACTGCCACTCACTATCCTGCCAATTACGGTTTTATTCCCAGAACCTATGCTGATGATTTAGACCCGTTGGATGTATTGATTCTTTGTTCTCAGTCCGTGGCACCCCTGACCTTAGTTCGGTGTTATCCTATTGGGGTTATTTCCATGATAGACAACGGCAGATTTGATGAAAAAATTATCGCCATTGCTTTTGACGATCCAACGTATAATTCTTATACGGATATTAGCCAGATTCCAGGTCATATTTTTAAAGAAATGTCCCATTTCTTTAAGGTGTACAAGGAACTGGAAGGAAAAGAAACGGTAATCAACGAAACAAAGGGTAGAGAAGCAGCAATAGAAATTATAGACAAATCCATTGAAAGCTATATTGAAAATTACTGCAAATAATGTCATTTTTTGTCCTATGATTTCCTTTGACTTTTTCAATGATTCGGGATATAATAAAAAAAGAATGATTGGAAAGGATTGAAGCGAATGACTTTTTTGGAACGCTTTACAGAAGTGAAAGAACGCTTGGAAAAGAAAAACACGCAAAAATGTGAAGAACGGTTTGCCATTCAGGTTACCATGACGGACGAGGATTGCGGTGGCGTTTTTTACATTGCAAACACAGAAGAAGGATTTTTGGTAGAACCGTATGATTACAAAGATTTCACTGCTCATGTAACCGCAGATTCTCAAGTTTTAATGGAGATTCTTGATGGAAAAACAGAACCGGTGAAAGCATATCTGCCAGGAAAGGTAAAGGCGGAGGGGAATTTAGAGCATATCAAACTGATTGCCGCTTTAAAGGAGAAACCCAAGCGCCGCCCCCCTGCCAAAAAAACAACAGAAAAGAAATCAACTGCAAAACAGAAAGAACAATAAAAAAAGGGTCTGTCGTTTGTTTCGACAGACCTTTTTTTTATTTCTTTAATTTTAGATTGCAGCTTCCTGTAATATCAGCATTCTCATCCATGACCATTGCAGAATATGTAATGTCACCTTTCAATTTTCCTTTTGACATCATGCTGACCTGACCTTTGGCAATCACATTGCCTGTAACCGTTCCGGCAATTAAAACATTGTTCGCCTGAATATTACCGTTTACTTCTGCTTTAGCATCTACGATAACATCACCGCGGGTTTTTAGATTGCCTTTTAATTTGCCGTCAATTTTAACGGTGCCGATCAGTGTCATATCACCTTCAATACAGCAATCCTTTGAAATCAGAGTTTTTACATCCAATGTTTTTCCTGCCATAATAACCTCCGAAAATTAATATGCTTTTGCCCAATACACCATATGCTTTGCCGGCTTTCCGCAGCAAACGCAGGTTTCGCTTAATTTTTCTTCGTGAAAGGGAATACAACGGGAAGATGCGGTTGTTGCTTCCTTGATTTTATCTTCGCATTCTCTTTCACCGCACCACATTGCTTTTACAAAACCGCCCTTGTTTGCGATTGCATCAGAAAATTGCTCGAAGTTTGCAACGGATGTGGTTTTTTCTTCTAAATTCTTCTTTGCATTGTTGTAAAGAGAATTTTGAATATCCTCCAGTACTTCTGCAACCTTTGTTTCCAGTTCATCCAAAGAAACAAAAATCTTTTCACGGTTGTCGCGTCTTACCAAAACAGCAGTATTGTTTTCTAAATCTCTGGGTCCGATTTCCAGACGCAGAGGAACACCCTTCATTTCATATTCGCTGAACTTCCAACCCGGCATTTTATCAGAAAGGTCCATTTTTACACGGAATTTTTCGGACAGAGTATTGTAAAGCTCAGTTGCTTTTTCCGTAACCCCTTCCTTATGCTGTGCAATGGGAATTATCATCAGCTGGGTGGGTGCAATTCTGGGAGGCAGAATCAGACCGTTGTCGTCCCCGTGAACCATAATGATTGCACCAATCATACGGGTAGAAACTCCCCAGGAGGTTTCGTGAACATACTGTAATTGATTGTTCTGGTCGGTGTACTGAATATTAAATGCCTTTGCAAATCCGTCCCCAAAATTATGAGTGGTACCTGATTGCAATGCCTTACCATCGTGCATCAGACTTTCAATGGTATAAGTGGCTTCTGCACCTGCAAACTTTTCTTTCTCCGTTTTCTGACCCTTTACAACAGGGATTGCCAGCGTTTTTTCAAAGAATTCAGCATACACATCAAGCATTTGCAACGTTTCTGCCTGGGCTTCTTCCGCTGTGGCATGAACGGTGTGACCCTCCTGCCATAAAAATTCTGCTGAACGCAAGAAGGGGCGGGTGGTCTTTTCCCATCTGACCACAGAGCACCACTGATTGTAAAGCTTTGGTAAATCACGGTAGGAATTTACGATTTTTGCATAGTGGTCGCAAAAGAGGGTTTCAGAGGTGGGACGAACGCACAACCGTTCCGCAAGCTGTTCTGTTCCGCCGTGGGTAACCCATGCAACCTCAGGTGCAAAGCCCTCTACGTGATCCTTTTCTTTTTGTAACAGACTTTCCGGTATGAACATAGGCATATAAACATTTTCATGTCCCGTTGCTTTGAACATACCATCCAGTACCTTTTGAATATTTTCCCATAAAGCATACCCGTAAGGACGGATAATCATACAACCCTTGACGGATGAATAGTCCATCAAATCTGCCTTTTTTACAATATCGGTGTACCATTTTGCGAAGTCAACATCACGGGATGTAATTTCTTCAACAAATTTTTTCTGTTCTGCCATAAATTTTAACACTCCTTGTATAAGCAAAATACTACTTATTATATCATAAAACAAAATGGCAGAAATGTCAAGGAGTTTTACGCAAAAAAGTCCTCAGGATTCAAGGATTTGTTGTTATTCCATACTTCAAAGTGAAGGTGAGTCCCCTCTGCCGCTTCGGAAGGAGATGCGGTTCCGGTGAGCCCCAGAATATCTCCTGTTACCACATTCTGATTGGGTGTTACATAAGTTTCCTCCATGCCATAGTATCTTGTCTGTAAACCGCCCGGATGGTCAATGATAACACAGGAACCCAATAGTCCGTCCTCTTTTATTTCTGTTACAACTCCCATTGCCGCAGCTTTTACTTCGGTCTTAGGACCGCTGATGTCAATTCCACAGTGTATGCTCCAGTCACCTGTAGTTTTGGAGTAGCTTAATTTTTCTGTGGAATGTGTCTTTGTAATTTTCCCCTCGGCAGGAATAATTAGGCTTGTGACAGCTTCTGGTGTTGGGGTTGGAGTAGGCTTTGGTGTGGGGGTTGATGAAGGAACAGAGGTAGGGGTTGAACGCACCACCGGCACCATTCCTGTGTTCGCAGTTGGGGCAGGTGTTGACTGTTGAACTGTTTCCACCTGATCATTTACCGAATATTGGGTTAATAAAAACGAGGAAAAAAACATAACAACAAAAGCAACTGCCAATAACAGCAAAAAGGATTTGGGTGCTGACAACTTTTTCATAAAATCGCTCCTCAATATTAATTTACTGTTATTTGTTTCCAATTCAGAAAAAATTATTCTCACCTAACAACAAAAAACCGCCTGAAAAAGAGTGCTTTTCCTGACGGTTTTCCAATCAAATGTTATTATTTTTCAATGCCCAGTGCTTTTTTTGCCAGTTCGTCTGCCAGTTCGTTATAATGATTTCCTGTATGTGCAGCTACCTTGACGAAGGTGACAGACAGCTTGTCTTTGACAGAATCATAAAATTCCTTATAAAGCTTTGTTCCTTCCCGTTCCGTTTTCCATTCTCCCCGGCACCACTTTGAAATTCCTTCATAATCATGATAAATAATCAGTTTTGGAAAATGGTTTGTCACCGCGTATTTCATTGCCATTACCGAGGCGGTAATTTCTCCTGCCACATTCCGCATGGAAACAAGGGTAGAATGCTCTCCTGCCTTATAAAAGGTCTTTTCTTCTCCTTGATAAATCA
>JAZURC010000023.1:0-3209 GCA_045606005.1 Clostridia bacterium | reverse complement strand
CAAGACGGGGCAGCTTGTTCCACAGTTCTACATAAATCCCATAGGGAAGAAGATTGTTTTGTACAATTTCCGTTTTAGGGATCCGTTCTCCCAATATTTTCGCACTGCCCCGCCGTTTCAAAAAATCATATAACAACAAGGTACAGTCTAATTCTTCGCGACCGCAAAGTCGGGAAGCAATCTCCAAAGCGTGAACCCCCACCCCGCTTAACCGGGGAGAAGCAATGGGATACGCATCAAACGCAATTTTCAAAGGAATCACTCCTGTTCCTTTCGTTCATAATCCATTTTACGCACACGATACTGCACATCCTCAATCAATTTCCGATTGGCAGAAATCACATCCGCAAGCAATCCAAGGGTAATGGTCTGAAATCCTATCATCAACAGAACTGCCGTTAAAATCAAAGATTGAATATGCCCGTCACCCGTTCCCGTAAAATAAAAATACAGAAATCGGCAACCTAAAATCCCGCCCAATCCAAAAATAATACTGCCTATGGTTGCAAACAACTTAAAAGGGCGATACATGAGAAAAACCCGAAACATAGTAGAAACCGACCGTTTGATATAAGCACGCATACTCTTAAACAAACGGGATTTTCTCAGTTGGGGATTGGTGCGGATAGGAACCGACTCCAACGCCACATTTTTGTTTCCTGCCTGAATAATGGTTTCTAAGGTATAGGTGTATCGGGACACCACATTTAACTTCATTGCCGTTTCTCTGTTGTAAGCACGAAACCCACTGGGAGCATCAGGTACATCCGTTCCCGAAACCATACGAACCACCGAGCTTCCCACATGTTGTAATTTTTTCTTCAAAGGCGAAAAATCGTCAATCGTATCAATAGGCCGTTCCCCGATTACCATTTCCGCTTTTCCCTCTAAAATGGGACGAATCAGCTTTTCAATATCCTCACCGCAATATTGGTTATCCGCATCGGTGTTTACAATAATATCCGCTCCCAAACGCAGGCAGGCATCAATTCCCGTCATAAAAGCAGTCGCAAGGCCTTTATTTTTACTGTATCCCACAATGTGATGAACCCCACACTTTCTTGCCGCCTCCGCCGTATGATCCTGACTTCCGTCATTAATCACCAGATATTCAATTTCATCCACCCCGTCAATGGCTTTGGGCAAATCCCTCACTGCAATATGCAGGGTTTCTTCCTCGTTATAGCAAGGAATTTGTATGATTAATTTCACATTTTTCACATCCTAAAAAATACTTATACCCCTATTTTACAACAAAATCGACAAAATTGCAATACCTTTTTACTTGTATTCACCCTCCATCCCCCTAACGGGTTCTATTTTATTGACAAAATGAGGATTTTCATGTATAATATAGGATAAATAAATTGTTTCAACCAAGAAGGATAGAGTATGAGTTTTTTGCCCGTAAACCGACAGGAAATGCAAGCCTTAGGCTGGGATCGGCCTGATTTTTTATATGTGACAGGGGATGCCTACGTGGATCATCCCTCTTTTGGCACGGCTATTATTTCCAGAGTGTTAGAGCAGGAAGGCTATCGAGTGGCAATTCTTTCCCAACCTGACTGGAGGAGCAAAGAGCCCTTTTTGGAATTTGGCAGACCAAGACTTGGGGTTCTGGTTTCCTCAGGAAATATTGATTCCATGGTCAATCACTACACCGCCGCCAAAAAGAAACGAAGCTCGGATGCTTATACCCCCGGCGGGCAAGCAGGGAAGCGGCCTGACCGTGCGGTGATTGTCTATTGCAACAGAATCCGCGAGGCATTCGGAGACATTCCCCTGATTATCGGCGGTGTGGAAGCAAGCCTTCGTCGGTTTGCCCATTACGATTACTGGGATGACCGTGTACGCCGTTCTGTTTTAATTGATGCGAGGGCGGATTTATTAAGCTACGGCATGGGAGAGCGGTCCATTCCCGCTATTGCCAATCAGTTAAACCAAGGAAAACGAATCAAAGAAATCAGAAACGTAGACGGAACCGTTTACTGCTGCTCTAATGAAGAAGAATTACCCAAGGATACCGTATTGCTCCCCTCCTTCGAACAGGTGCGGGACAATAAGTCCGATTACGCAGACTCGGTACGGATTCAATACGAGCATCAGGACGCCATTCGGGGGAAACGAATGGCACAGGCGCATCAGGATCGGTATGTCGTGCAAAACAAGCCCTCTCTCCCTCTTACCACCGAGGAAATGGACAAGGTGTATGCCCTGCCCTATGAGAGAACCTATCATCCCTCTTATACCGAGGGAGTCCCTGCCATTACGGAAATACAGTTTTCTCTTACCTCCTGTCGGGGATGCTTTGGCTCCTGTAATTTCTGTGCCCTTGCCTTTCATCAGGGACGGGTCATCAGCTCCCGCTCTCACGAATCGTTGCTTGAGGAGGCAAGTAAGCTGATTGCACACCCCGATTTTAAAGGATACATTCATGATGTAGGCGGTCCAACCGCTAATTTCCGAAAGCCTGCCTGTCAAAAGCAGCTAACCTCAGGAACCTGTAAACATAAGCGGTGCTTGTACCCTAAGGTTTGCAGTAATATCAAAGCAGATCATAAGGACTATCTGTCCTTATTAAGAAAATTAAGAAATTTACCCGGTGTGAAAAAAGTGTTTGTCCGTTCGGGAATCCGGTTTGACTATCTGTTGGCCGACCCCGACCCCACCTTTTTCCGTGAATTGAGCAAATATCATGTGAGCGGTCAGCTAAAGGTCGCACCCGAGCATGTGTCAAACAATGTTCTTTCCTACATGGGCAAGCCTCCTATGGAGGTGTATCAGAAATTTTATCAGAAATTTTATCAGTTAAATAAGGACACCAAGCAATATTTAGTGCCCTATTTTATGTCCTCCCACCCAGGGAGCACCTTGCATGACGCCATTTTATTGGCACAGTATTTTAAAAAAATGCACTATATGCCGGAGCAGGTACAGGATTTTTACCCCACACCGGGAACCATTTCCACCTGTATGTACCACACCGGTCTTGACCCTATGACCATGAAGAGTGTTTATGTGGCAAAAACCTACGAGGAAAAACAGATGCAAAGAGCCTTGCTCCAATTTTCCAGACGGGAAAATTATTCTCTTGTCAAAAAGGCATTATTGCAGGCAGGTCGTGAGGATTTAATCGGGTTTGGAAAGGATTGTCTGATCCCCCCCCCCCCTGAACCAAAAAGAAAAGTAAAAAAAAAAACCAAAACACG
>JAZURC010000022.1:0-1834 GCA_045606005.1 Clostridia bacterium | reverse complement strand
GAGCATTTTCCATCCGTCCTGCCGAATTGATTCTGGGGGCTAACCCAAAACCCACTGCCGTAGAATCCACAGTTTTGTATCTTAACATCTTCCATGACAAAAACAGGCTGGGGATTCCCCTCCCCAAAGGGTTCAAAAAAGGTCATTTTTTGGGCAAGCTCCAAGGTCACCTTAGAGGGCGGCAAACATAGATCCACCGTCAGTCCTTCCCCGATTTCACCTATTGTTACCGCTTCTGCCACTTGATTGAGCTCCTCGGCAAAATCAGGAATATCTTCTGCCTTTAAGGTCATTCCCGCTGCCTTGTCATGGCCGCCGAACCGCAACAGATAATGCTCGCATTCGTACAGTGCGTCAAAGATGGGAAACCCTTCCACACTTCTGGCAGAACCGTGGGCAATCCCGTCCTCTATGCTTAATAATACCACAGGCTTGTCATATTGATTCATCAGCTTGGAGGCAACAATGCCGATCACCCCCTGATGCCAGCCTTCTCCCGAAACAACCAGAACATGACGGTTTGAAACGGAGGCTTGAATCTTTTTTTCTGCCTGCATAAAAATCTCCTGCTCGGTTTGTTGACGGAGGAGATTGAGTCTGCAAAGCTCTTCTGCCAGCTGTTCTCCTTTTTGCTCGTCACGGGTTAACAAAAGCTCCAATGCAAGGCGAGCATTTTCCATCCGTCCTGCCGAATTGATTCTGGGGGCTAACCCAAAACCCACTGCCGTAGAATCCACAGTTTTGTAACCGCTTTTTGTTACAAGGGCACGAAGCCCCGGTCGCTTGGTTTGCTCAATAAATTTCAATCCGCTTTTTGCAAAAAATCTGTTTTCTCCCCGTAAAGGCACAATGTCTGCAATGGTACCAAGACACACCAAATCAATGGTTTCTCTTAAAATTTCTTCTAAGGGTTTTTCGTATTGAAGTGCCCATATAAGCTTAAAAGCAACCCCTACTCCTGCCAATTCACGAAAGGGAGAACGGCAGTCCTCACGTTTGGGGTCAACCACCGCACAAACACGGGGCAGCTCCTCCAAGGGCTGATGATGGTCGGTAATGACAAAATCCAACCCCTCAATTTGGGTTTCCTCCAGTGACGTAACGCCCAGATCCACCGTTATCACAAGGGTTGTTCCACGGTTCTTTATTTCTTCCAATGCTTCCCGATTCAAGCCGTATCCTTCGTTCATACGGTCGGGAATATAGCAATCCACCTTCATTCCCATGGATTGTAAACAAGTGTACACCACCGCTGTAGAGGTCAGTCCGTCTGCATCGTAATCCCCGAATACCGTCACTTGTTCTCCACGCTTTTTTGCCAACTGGATTCTGTCTACCGCCTCTTTCATGTCAGGCAGTAAGAAGGGGTCATGCAAATGGGTCATATTAGGACGGACAAATTCCTTTACCGCATCATGTTCGTCCAACCCCCGCTGGGTCAGCAGTGCGGCAAACATCTCGTCGATTCCTTCTTCTCTGGCAAACTCTTTCGCCTGCTTTTCGTTATATTGCCGATAGTGCCACTCTTTCATAAAATATTCTCTCTCCTTTCCTTATAGTATAGCACAAATTTTGCTATAATTCAACCGGAAATTAAAAAAATTAACGAAATCTCCCTGAATACGTTTTTCCTTTTAATTTTTTTATGCACAGTTAAATTTTTAAAAAAAGAGTTGATAATGTCAAAAAAATGTGGTATAATGATGACGATTTTAAAAAGAAAGGATTGTATGAAATGGAGTTTATTTTGGAAAATTTTGCAGCTCTTAATTGGCAGATGATTGTTATGTGGATCATTGGCGGATTGCTGATTTATCTGGCGATTAAGAAGGAC
>JAZURC010000021.1:0-9017 GCA_045606005.1 Clostridia bacterium | reverse complement strand
TCACACCGAAAATCCGATGATAACAAAGGAGAAACAATATCAGGCAAAATGACCCCAGCACCATACTCAACATTACATCCTCACGGCTCATTGCAAGAATACTTCCGAATAAGTAGTTGGTCACATCCGTATTCATTCCCGAGGTCAAAGACACCACCATAACCCCCAATGCCAGCGACCCTGTTGACAGTACTGCCGTTGCAGCATCTCCCCCAATGGCGTTTAAACTACCCATCCGCAGCAATAATACCGCCGCTACAATTACCACAGGAATGGTTATTTTAAGAGGAGAAAGACCTGCTGCCGTTGCCACAGCCAAGGCACCGAAGCCCACATGAGAAAGCCCGTCCCCTATCATGGAATACCGCTTTAATACCAGGCTGACTCCCAGCAAAGCAGCACACAAGGAAATGAGCAAACCTGCAATCAAAGCCCGCTGTAAAAAGGGATAGGAAAGCATTTCTAACACAAATGTCATAAAGTGCCACCTCCCTTATAGTCTTCCGTTCTGCCAAAAAATATGCCGTCCTGTTCCAGCCTCAAAACACGATTGGCATACCGTAAGGTCGCAGGAATATCGTGAGAAACCATCATTACCGTCATACCCTCTCTGTTCAACTCGCCAATCAGTCGGTAAAATTCTTCTGTCGCCAAAGTATCGAGTCCTGCAGTGGGTTCATCAAGCAACAATAATTGAGAGGCAGAGCATAAGGCTCTTGCCAACAGTACCCGTTGTTGCTGACCTCCCGATAATTCACGGTAACATCTCTTTTTTAAATCCAAAATTTCCAGACGTTCCATCGTCCCTTCTGCCGCCTGCTTGTCTTTTTTGGTATAGAAAGGACTCCAGCCCCTCCTGTTCAGCCTTCCCGACAGGACAACTTCCTCTACCGATGCAGGAAAATGCTGTTGTAAGAGGGTTTGCTGGGGAAGATAACCAATTTGGTTTCCGCTAATTCCCAATAAAATTTCTCCCGAAACGGGCTTTAGCAATCCTAAAATTCCTTTTAACAAAGTGCTTTTTCCTGCTCCGTTTTCTCCGATGACAGCAAGATAATCCCCTTCCTCCACCGTAAAAGACAGGTCGGACAGCACAAGTCGCTTTTCATAAGCCAGACTCACCTGCTTGCACGTTACTATCATCAATGTAATGCCTCCTCTAACTGTTCTGCATTTCGGTTCATAAGGGAAAGATAGGTTTCTCCCTCTTCCCATTCCTGCAGACTTACGTTATGACAGGAATGAAACAATGCCATGTCCGCTCCCGTTGCCTCAGAAATGGCTTTGGCAATGGATTGATTGGACAGCTCCAGATAAAACACAACAGGAATTCCTTCGGCTTTCACAGTATCAACCAGTTCTGCCAACGCCGCGGCACTGGGCTCTGATTGAGAGGCACAACCTTTGAAGGGAGCAAGATAAGAAAGTCCGTATTCTGACGCAAAATAGAAAAAGGGGAAACGGTCACCAAATACCATCTTTTTCCGTTCTCCGTTTTTTACAATTTGAGAAAACTGTTCATCCAAGGTATTCAACTCATCAAGGTATAACCCCAAATTTTTTAAATAATATTCTTTGTTTTCAGGGTCCGCATCGCACAATTTTCCGCAAATAGTTTCCGCCATTTTCATGGCATTTTTGGGAGAAGTCCAAAGGTGTTCGTCTGCACCGTGATCACGACCCTCATGTTCTTCTGCCCCATCAAGCATTGCTACGGCTCCCTCCTTTGACAGGCTTTCAACCCAAGCCTCCGATTCACCGCCCATATACAAAAACAAATCCGCTTTTTCAATGGCTATCATATCTTTGGGAGTGGGCTCAAAGGAATGACTTTCCGCACCCGGCTTTAATAGCATGGTGACCTCCACCTGTTCTCCCCCGATTGCACGGACGAAATCATACAAGGGAAAATTAGAAGTAATGACAGAAATTCCTGATGTTTCCTGAGGTTTCTGACAAGCAGTAATACCACAACAAACAAAAGCCAACAGAAATAGCAACCCTTTTTTCATATTACCCCTCCTTCTGACAACTCTCACAAGTTCCGTATAAAATGGTTTGTGCCGGATCAATCCGAAATTGATGGTGATGACCCATGTGAGTTCCTAAATCCCTCATAAAATCACAATGAAGATGAAATAAAATTCCGCAAGAGGTACATTGGGCATGAAAATGACCGTGACATCCGTCCTCGCGGCTCACCAACTGATACCGAACAGATTTCTGGTCATTGCCTCGAAACCGCAGCACCTCTCCCTGATCGGTTAACTGACTCATGAGGCGGTACAGGGTGCTTTTTCCCATACCGTTTGGTATCATGGCGGCAATTTCCTCAATGGATAACTGTTCTTTTTTGTGGTCTTTTAAAAATTGCAATAACAAATGTTTTTGTTTGGTTTGATATGCCATTTTTCTCCTCCGAATTTGAGAATTACTCTCATATTATAACCCATTTTCCCAAAATTGTCAAGAAAAATGAGCACATAACTTGTGCTCATCTCAACTTTTCTCTGATTAATTTTTCTGCGTTTTTGGGATTTGCCCTTCCCTTTGTTGCACGCATCACCTGACCGATTAAGGCACCCATTGCTTTTTCCTTGCCGTTTTTAAAATCAGCAATCATTTTTTCGTTTTGTTCAATGACACCTATTACGGCTTTTTCCGTTTCACTCTCGTCGACCATAAATTCCGTTGGGTCAAACAATGCTTTAAATGGCTTTTTCTGTGTCATCATGGCATCCACAATTTGTTTCATAAATTGATTGGAAATGGTTCCCTCTGCCATCAGATTGACCACAACAGCAAATTCGTGAGAATCAAGAGGAAAGTCTGCCCGTTCCTTTTCCTCCTCGTTGTTCAGGAAACGAAACAGATGGGTCAGCATCAAATTGGCACAAAGCTTTGGTTCTTTTGTTTCCTGCACCATTTCCTCAAAATACTCTGCAATTTTTTGGTATTTGGTCAGTTGCTCACTGTCCTGTTGGGAAAGTCCCCACTTCGTACAATAACGGTTTCGTTTCTCCCCCGGAAGCTCAGGAAGGGTCCTCTTAATTGCATCAATTTCCTGTTGAGAAACGAACAATTCAGGAATGTCAGGTTCGGGAAAATAACGGTAATCTTCCGAATCCTCCTTGGAACGCATGGGTTCTACGCAGTTGGTTGTTTCATTGTACCGCATGGTTTGCTGAACAATTTTTTCTCCTTGTTTCATCAATGCAACCTGTCGGTTATATTCCAACTGAATTGCTTTTCCGATAAAGGACAGGGAATTGATATTTTTAATCTCCGTCCGAGTTCCAAAATGTTCTCTTCCCCTTGGGCGAACAGATAAATTCACATCGCATCGCAAGGATCCCTCCTGCATTTTGCAGTCGGAAATATAAAGATATTTCATAATAAGCCTCAGCTGTTCCAGATAGTCCCGCACCTGTTCCGCCGAACGGAAATCAGGCTCGGTCACAATTTCAATTAAGGGTACTCCGCCACGGTTATAATCAATGAAAATGGCATCATCCTTATGAATCAGCTTTCCCGCGTCCTCCTCAATATGAATCCGATTGATGCGGATTGTTTGTCCGTCGGATAAGGTCATAAACCCTTCCCGACACAAAGGCACATCATACTGAGAAATCTGATAGCTTTTGGGCAAATCGGGGTACACATAATGTTTCCGTTCCATACTTGAGCGGTGATTTATCTCACAATGCAAGGCAAGTCCTGCTTTAATTCCATACTCTACCACCGCCTTATTCAACACAGGCAAGGCTCCCGGCTGACCGGTACAAACAGGACAGCATCGGCTATTGGGTTCTCCGCCAAAGGCAATAGGGCATCCGCAAAAAATCTTTGTATGGGTAGATAGCTCCACATGGGTTTCCAATCCTATGATCATTTCATATTCCAACTGTGTCACCCCCTATGCTCGGCTTACATCTTACTGTTGCTGCCTGCTCGTATTGATAGGCTCCGTTTAACAGAACATGCTCACAGAACTTGTTTCCCATCAACTGTAATCCAATAGGCATACCTGTACTGTCAACCCCGCAGGGGACACTGATAGCAGGCAAACCGCAAAGATTTGCAAGCACTGTGCAAAGGTCTGTCTGATAACGGGAAACCGCATCCTTTAAAGTTCCGAAGGGAAAGGCAACTGTATGAGCAGCAGGGCTAAGAAGCAAGTCCACCTTTGTAAAGCACTGATTGACAGCCGTGCAAAGAGAGGCTCGTACTCCCTGTGCTTTTCTGTAATAATCATCATAATTTGCGGAACGGAGAAAGTAATTTCCCATCATAATCCGCTGCTTTACCTCTGACCCAAAACCTTCATTTCGACTGTTGACAATCATTTCTTCAAGGCTTTTAAAATTTTTTGTACGGACTCCGTACCGCACACCGTCAAACCGTGCCAGATTAGAGGCGCATTCTCCGCAAGCTAAAATATAATACACAGGCAAAGAAAGAGTCATATCAGGAACAGAAATCTCCAAAATCTCTGCTCCCAGATGGCGGAACTCTGAAATTGCCTGTTGTAAGCTTGTTTCCAATTCAGGAGATACTCCCCGAAGCGGTTCTGTCAGTACTCCGATTTTCCTTCCCTTTAACGGTTGATTCAATTCTGAAACCGCAGAACATCTTTTGTTTTTATGACAGGTAGAATCACGGCAATCATATTTAGAAATAGCATCAAACACAATCGCCGCATCCTCTGTATCTTTCGCCAAAACACCAATCTGATCAAGACTGGACGCATAGGCAATCAAGCCATATCGGGAAACAGCCCCGTAAGTGGGCTTGAGTCCCACCACACCGCAAAAGGAGGCAGGTTGACGAACGGAACCCCCTGTGTCAGAGCCTAACCCGAATACTGCCAAATCCGCCGCAACAGACACCGCTGCCCCACTCGAGCTTCCTCCTGAAACGAAGTTTCGGTTATGGGGATTTCTTGTGGTTTCATAATAAGAGGTTTCTCCTGTGGAGCCCATACCAAACTCGTCCATGTTGGTTTTGCCCAAAAGAACCGCTCCTGCATTTTTCAGCTGTTCTACCGCAAAGGCGTCGTACACAGGTCTATATTCCTTGAGCATGTTAGAACCGCAGGAGGTAACAATGCCTTTGGTGGAAATATTGTCTTTTACTGACATGGGAATCCCTTCCAAAAGACCAATTTCCTCTCCTTTGGCAATCTTTTTATCCACCAGGCGAGCAGTCTCTCTTGCTGTTTTCTCCGTTACCGTGATATAGGAATGAAGGGTGGAATCATGGGTATCGATTGCGGAAAGATACTTGTCCGTAAGCTCTGTGGCCGACAGTTCCCTCTTGACTAATTTTTCGTGCAATGCTCTGATCATTACTCTCCCCTCCTTGGCAGCTTAAAAAAGCCCTTTTCTGTTGTAGGGGCATTTTGGAGTATCGCATCACGGGAAAAAGGGGGAATCACCTCATCCTCCCGAAAACCACAACTATTGTCAGAAGAAACCGTTTCTTTTTGCTTTGCACCTTTGATTTGGTCAGCGAAAAGAAGGATGGATTCCAATTCCCTTTGTAATTGCTCCTCTTCCTCCTCTGTAAAGCTTAATTTTGACAGTTTTTCGAGAATTTTCAGTTCTTCCTTTTCCATCATAGAAACCTCCAAAAAAGAGGTGCCAACAAAAAGATCTGTCGGCACCCATTTGTTTTAGTCCTCTAAATCAGACACACCGCAGCCACAGCCGGGTCTTTGATAAGGTTTAAAAAAGACAGGATTCATCACATTCATTTGCGGAAAACACTGAGGCATTGTGCCGTACATTCCGCACCGTTCCTCCATCATTCCACTTTGATAAGGCACCCTCATCTGTCCCATCATGGGGTATCCGTAAACCACAAAGGGCATCATTCCTTCAGGCATTTGACAAGACTGCTGTTCTTTTTTGCAATGTTCAAGTTCTGACATAATAATCTCCATTCCGCCGCCCTGCATCGGCACAAATAGTGAACGAAACCTCTCTTATCAGCAGGGCAAGGAATGATAAGAGATTATTTTGCCCATGTGCGTTTCTGACCTGAAGGTCGGAAAATTTCGCACGGGCGATAAAATCCGCCGGAGGCTTAACGGGAAAGGAAGTTTCACGTTATCCTCCTTTATAATGTAGCGGTTCACTATCATTGTATGAAAAAGGAGAAAAAAGGTGCGTATTAGATTCGAAACAGTTTTTCCGCGTTTTCACGGCTTTTCCTTGCCACTTCCTCCACCGTCCATCCGCGAATGGCACCGATTTTTTCCGCAACATGAACCAAAAGACCGGAATGGTTCCGATCTCCACGATGGGGAACGGGAGCAAGGTAAGGACAATCTGTTTCAATCAAAAACTTATCCTCCGGAATCTGGGCAATGACCACAGGAAGCACCTTTGCGTTTTTAAAGGTACAAGAACCGCCGAATGCCAAGTACCAACCCATTTGAATAAGCTCTCTTGCCATCTCGATGCTTCCCGAATAGCAATGGAACACTCCTTTTGCTTGAGGATACCGCTTTACAATCTCCATGGTATCTCCGTGAGCATCACGGTCATGAATGATAATTGGCATCCCACATTCGGTGCCCAACTTCATTTGACGGTCAAACCAGTACCGCTGAACATCTCTGGGAGAATTATCATAATAATAATCCAGCCCGATTTCTCCCAAGGCAACCACCTTTTCATGAGAAAACCATGTCTTCAGTTGCTCCAACTCTTCTTCCTTCATGTGCTCCGCTTCGTGAGGATGCACTCCCACCGCCGCAAACACATGGGGATACTGTTCTGCCAGCCTGATACTGTTGTGGGAGCTGACCATGTCAGCCCCCACATTGATTACTGTACTTACATTTTGTTGCAATAGTCCCTTTATCACTTCATCACGGTCTGAATCAAACCGTAAGTCGTCGTAATGGGCATGAGAATCAAAAAACATGATACACTCCTTAACAAACCTTAGAGCCGCCGGATACATCATCCAGGGTGGTCAGAACGGACAACTCATCTCCGTCCTCCGCAGAAAGAATCATCCCCTGTGACATGATTCCACGAATTTTCCGAGGTGCTAAGTTGGCAATAATCACAACAGTTTTGCCAATCAGTCTTTCCGGCTGATACCATTTTGCAATCCCCGACACAATCTGGCGTTTTTCTGTTCCCAAATCCAAATCAAACAGCAGTAATTTATCTGCTCCTTCTACCTTTTTGCAATCTAATACTTTTGCGGTACGCAAATCCAGCTTGGTAAAATCATCAAAAGAAATTTCAGGCAGTTTTTCTTCTTTCGGTTCTTCTTCCGCCGCCTTGGTGGGATTGAGCCTTTCCAGCTTTTCCAGTTCTTTTTCCACATCAATTCTGGGGAACAAAGCTTCCCCCTTGCAAACCTTTAAGTTTTTGGGCAGTCCCCCCAAAGTTTTTGCACTGTCCCAGCTCATTTCTTCCTTAATTCCAAGCTGTTCAAAAATCTGTTTGGAGGTGGTGGGCATAAAGGGAGCAATGAGTATTGCGGTAATCCGTAAGGATTCTGCTAAATGAGCCATCACCCCTGCAAGTCTGCCCCTGCTGTTTTCATCCTTGGCCAGCACCCAGGGTGCAGTTTCGTCGATATATTTATTCGTTCTGGATACCAATTTCCAAATTTGAGTAAGAGCAGTGTTAAACTGCAGAGTATCCATGAGTTCCTCTACCTTAACAGGAGTTTCTGCCGCCAGTGCTTCCAGTTGGTCGTCAAACTCACCTGACTCTGTCACTTCAGGCAAGGTACCCCCAAAATATTTTTCAATCATGGCAACGGTACGGCTGAGAAGATTTCCCAAATCGTTTGCCAAATCAGAGTTGATTCTGTTAATCAGTGCTTCATTGGTGAACACCCCATCCGCCCCAAAGGGAACCTCACGAAGGAGGAAATAACGAATAGCGTCCACGCCATACAAATCAATCAGCACAAGCGGGTCAACCACATTTCCCTTGGATTTTGACATTTTTCCGCCCTCTAACAGCAACCAACCATGACCAAACACCTGCTTTGGCAAGGGCAAATCCAACGCCATGAGCATGGCAGGCCATATAATAGTATGGAAACGAACAATTTCTTTTCCCACCAGATGAACATCCGCAGGCCAGTAGGTATTAAACTTAGAATCGTCATCGGACAAATATCCAAGTGCTGTAATATAGTTGGTCAGGGCATCCAGCCAAACATAAATCACGTGTTTCGGGTCAAAGGTAACGGGAATTCCCCACTGAAAACTGGTTCTGGATACACACAAATCCTCCAGACCGGGACGAAGGAAATTGTTCAGCATTTCGTTTTGTCTGGACTGAGGCAGAATAAATTCAGGATTATTTTCAATCAGTTCTATGAGCTTGTCCTGATATTTTGATAACTTAAAGAAATAGCTTTCTTCCTTGGTCAGCTCCACTTCCCGTCCACAGTCGGGACATTTTCCGTCTACCAACTGATGCTCAGTCCAGAAGGATTCACAGGGAGTGCAGTACCAACCCTCATATTCACTTTTATAAATATCTCCTTTTTCGTACAGCTTATCAAAAATTTTCTGTACGATTTTTTCATGGCGTTCTTCTGTGGTTCTGATAAAATCGTCATTGGTAATATCCAGTGCTTTCCACACCTTTTGGAAGCCTGCCACGATTTCATCCACATAAGCCTGAGGAGTTACCCCCGCCTCGGCTGCTTTTCTCTCAATTTTCTGACCGTGCTCATCAGACCCTGTAAGGAAATAAACATCATAGCCCCGCATTCGCTTATATCTCGCCATTGCGTCTGCCGCCACAGTTGTATAAGAATGACCGATATGTGGCTTACCGCTGGGATAATAAATCGGGGTTGTAATGTAAAACTTTTCTTGACTCATCGTTTCCTTACCTCCTAAAAAATTTCATTATTCATTATTATATCAAAAACCTTTTCATTTGTCAAACATTCCCTACACATTTACATAAAAAAAGAGGAGTTTCCTCCCCTTTCAGATCACTGACAAACTCGGTCTAACACAAGCA
>JAZURC010000020.1:0-2257 GCA_045606005.1 Clostridia bacterium | reverse complement strand
TGGCGAAAGAATTATTGAAAACCTCTTTGAATGTAGGAAAACGAGTGGTGGATGATTCGAAAGTGTCAGACCATCATGCGATTATCCCCACAGAGCAATATTTGGATTTGAGTGCTTTATCTTCGGAAGAAAAGCATATTTATGTTTTAGTGGTAAAACGTTTTCTTGCCGCTCTCAGTACCCCCTTTTCTTATGAACAAACTACCCTGGAAGGAGATATCTGCGGGGGATTTTTTACAGCACGCGGAAAAACGGTCCTTTCCAAGGGCTGGAAAGCCGCCTATGAGGGAATGGATATGGAGGATGAAGAGGATGGCGACGAAGAAGAGCGGAGCCAAAACCTTCCCAAGCTTGCGGAGGGTGATTTGTTGAAAGTCACAAAGCTGGACATTAAAAAAGGAAAAACACCGCCACCTTCCCGTTACACCGAAGGGACGTTATTGACCGCCATGGAATTTGCGGGAAAAACTGTAACCGATCAGGCAATGCGGGAGGCAATCAATACCACAGGCGGATTGGGGACACCTGCCACCCGTGCGGATATTATTGAAAAACTGTTTGCTGTCAATTATATTGAATTACAGGGGAAAGAAATTTTCCCGACTTCAAAAGGGATTCAGCTCATTTCCATTGTTCCCCCCGAGCTTCGCTCTGCGGAACTCACAGGAAAATGGGAACAGCAACTAACCGCAATTAGCAGGGGTCAGGCAAAATATAAAGAATTTATCGCTGAAATGCGTCAGTATTCCAGGGATTTGGTAAAGGATGTCATTGCAAGTGAGTCGGTTTACCGTCATGACAACCAAACCAAAAACCGTTGCCCTGAATGTGGCGAGTTTTTACTGGAGGTCAATGGGAAACACGGCAAACAGTATGTTTGTAAAAATACTGAATGCG
This sequence comes from Clostridia bacterium, assembly GCA_045606005.1. Taxonomy (GTDB): domain Bacteria; phylum Bacillota; class Clostridia; order HGM11514; family HGM11514; genus SIG438. Next base: position 1,360 of record JAZURC010000020.1, on the reverse strand, counting down.
GCTATCGGCAGACTGTGAGCCGACAGAGTAATGCCCGCTGTCCCCAGTGTCATAAAAAATTAGAAGTCCGTGGTTCGGAGGGAAAGAAACTGTACGCCTGCAAATGCGGATTTCGTGAAAATTTTGAAAGCTTTAATAAAAAGCTTGCGGAAAACAGCGGCAGACTTTCAAAACGTGAGATTTCCGGTTACTTGCATAAGCAAAATAAAAAGGAACAAGAGCCCTTTAACAGTGCTCTTGCAGATGCTTTGGCAAAGCTGAAGCAATAAAGGAGAAGGTATGGAGCAGTTTGAACTCATTGTGCCCACTCTGTTTGGGATTGAGGCAGTGACAGCAAAAGAAATCAAAGCCTTGGGGTACGAAGTGATTCGTACCGAGGATGGTCGAGTTACCTTTTTAGGGGATGCCATGGCGGTTTGCCGTGCTAACCTATGGCTGAGAACAGGGGAACGGGTGCTGATTAAAATAGGCGAATTTCGGGCAACCACCTTTGAGGAGCTGTTTGAAAAAAACAAAGCATTGCCCTGGGAAAAATGGATTACCAAGCATGTTGCGTTTCCCATTAAAGGCTTTACTTTAAAATCTACATTATTCAGCGTTTCAGATTGTCAGTCTATTTTAAAAAAGAGTATTGTAGAACGGTTAAAGCAAAAATATCATGTGGATTGGTTTGATGAGCAGGGAGCCACCTATCAGATTCAGTTCAGTATCATTAAGGATCAGGTTACCATGATGCTGGATACCAGCGGAGCCGGACTTCATAAAAGAGGATACCGATTGAAATCCAACGATGCCCCTTTGCGTGAAACGGTAGCAGCGGCACTGTTGCAGTTAAGTGTATGGCACGAAAACCGTCCCTTCTCTGACCCTTTTTGCGGTTCCGGAACCTTTCCGATTGAGGCGGCACTTATGGCAATCAACCGTGCTCCGGGATTAAACCGTGTCTTTGCGGGAGAAAAATTTTCTCAGGTAGACAGAAATCTTTGGAAACAGGCAAAAGAAGAGGCAAAGGATTTGATTCGACGGGATAGAAAACCTGTCATTTTTGGCTATGATGTAGATCCCGCTTGTGTTTCTTTGTCAAAAGAAAATGCATTAAGAGCCGGAGTGGAGGATTTGGTTTCCATTGGACTTCGTGATGTTTGCGGATTTCACCAATCGGAGGAATACGGTGTGATTGTATGCAATCCCCCTTACGGCGAACGGTTGGGAGATTTGAAGGATGCCCGCAGAATTTATAAAATTATGGGCAGACAGTTCGGGGAATGTCCCACCTGGTCTCAGTATATTTTAACATCAGATGAAGAATTTGAACAGTTTTACGGAAAAAAAGCGGATAAAAAGAGAAAAATTTATAACG
>JAZURC010000019.1:0-7769 GCA_045606005.1 Clostridia bacterium | reverse complement strand
ATTGTGAGGATTGCGATTGCGAAGATTGTGATTGCGAATAAGCAATGAGCAGAAAGAATTACTTTTGAATTAACTTTTCTTGAGCCGACCCCTCAATCGTTAGACTGAAAATCTGATGATTGGGGGTCGGTTTTGTGTCGTTGATAAAAATGTTGACAAAAGGAGAAAAAAGTGGTATAATGACAAGGTCAATAGAATAAAATCAGATGAAGTTTGCAGGAAATTAGGCATCTGCCTTTCCGAAGGAGTAACACTCTCAGGTTCCTTAATTTGTTAAGGAAGGACTGTGAACGGATGATGAATCTGGAGAATCCCGACTTTGAACGGGTGCCGAAGGTGCAAGGCGGAATGCTAATCTCTCAGGCAAAAGGACAGAGGAACAATTATAGCCTACGGGCTTATTTTGTCTTAGAGAGCATTGCGGAATCGCAATGCTTTTTTGCGTTTTGTCATTTGTCAATTTATTTTTTAGGAGGCGTTTTTTATGTTGGACATGATTGCAAAGGTCAACGATGCAATCAACGGAGTGGTGTGGGGGATTCCCATGCTCATTCTCATTATCGGAACAGGGATTATTATGACCTGTCTGACCAAATTTTTTCAGATTACCCGTGCAAAGCATGTGGTAAAGGAAACGGTTGGCGGAATTTTTACCAAAAAGGATGTCAGAAAAAATAAGGATAAAAAAACCTTTTCCCAGTTCCAATCTTTGTGTACCGCCTTGGCGGCTACGATAGGTACAGGGAACATTGCCGGTGTTGCCACTGCTATTGTCGTCGGGGGACCGGGTGCAGTATTTTGGATGTGGCTGTCTGCCTTTTTCGGTATGATGACCAACTTTTCACAGAATGTGCTGGGTATTTATTACAGACGGAAAAACAAGGAAGACGAATGGTCCGGCGGTGCTATGTACTATCTTCGTGATGGTCTGGGCAGTAAAAAGGGTTGTAAACATGTTGGTAAAATTTTAGCGGTACTGTTTTGTATTTTCTGTGTGTTTGCCTCTTTCGGTATTGGAAATATGACTCAGGTAAATACCATTGCATCTGCCATGAAGGTTAATTTTGGAATCCCTGTGGTTGTTATGGGTATTATTCTGGCGATTATTGCAGCTTTAGTACTGGTAGGCGGTAACAAAAGAATCGGTCAGACAACGGAAAAGCTGGTTCCTTTTATGGCTATATTCTATATTGTGGGTGCTCTTATTATCTTCTTTATGAATATTGAGCAGGTGCCCTACATTTTCTCCAGTATCTTCAAAAATGCCTTTAGCTTTGCATCCGTTGCAGGTGCAGGAAGCGGTCTGGTTATCAAAAAGGCAATGACCATGGGCTTTAAGCGCGGAGTGTTTTCCAACGAAGCGGGCTTGGGTTCTTCTGTTATGGTTCATTCTGCATCCGATGTAAAAGAGCCTGTGGCTCAGGGTATGTGGGGTATTTTTGAGGTGTTTATGGACACTATCGTTGTTTGTACTCTTACTGCATTTGTTTTGTTGTCCTCGACCTGCGCTCCTGTGACTTTGGAACAGGCATTGGCTGACTTGACAAAGGATACTCAATATGTAAGCATTTCTGATATGGATGATTTTATAACAGATGAAAATGTTTCTTTGATGGATATTACTACCAATCCTATTTTAGAGTTGGCAGAAGAAGGGGATGAAACGGACGGGACCTATCAGGTTATTCCTGAAAGTGGAAAACCCTTTGAAGTCACCTTGAAAAAGGACGACCCCTCGGATGATTCCAACTATGTTTATACCAATGTCATGGCAGTAAGAGGCGTTTCCTTAAATGAAGCGGGTGAAGAAGTAGAGGACGGAGAAATCAATGCTGTTTCCATTGAACAGATTGAGGGTGTTCCGTTGGTGACCTATGCATTCTCTCAACGGTTTGGGGGATGGGCAGGTATGGTGTTGGCGATTGCAGTTTTCCTGTTTGCTTTCTCTACAGTACTTGGCTGGTCCTACTACGGAACAAAGGCTTGGGAGTACTTGTTCGGTACCAAATCCACCGTACTGTATAAGATTGTATTCGTCTTGTTTATCATGGTAGGGGCAACCATGAATCTTCAGCTTGCCTGGGATATTTCGGATACCTTTAATGCTCTTATGGCAATTCCCAACTTAATTGGTCTGTTGGCGTTGTCGGGTACAGTTGCCAAGATTACCAAAAACTATGTAAACAGAAAGTTTAAGAACTTACAAGAAGAACCTATATTGTCTGCCTTTCCTGAGATTCAGGCAATGCAGATTGAAAAGATGAAGGAAGACGGAGAATTATAAGAATAACACAAACGGTATCCCGAACGGGATACCGTTTTTTAATGATTATTGTTCTTTACAAAAATACTGGTCATACCACAACAGGAAGGAAAAGACGGTCCAGATTTTACGACTATTGTCTTTCTTGCCTGCCTTATGCTCATCAAGGAGCTTGACAAGCTCGTCTGTATGGAAGAACTGCTGTGCGTTCTCATTGGTCAGCTGTTCCTTCATGTAAGAATAATACTTATCTTCCTTGAGCCATACACGAATGGGAACAGGGAAGCCCAGTTTTTTCTTGTTGGCAGTTTCGGGGGGCATTGCCCGAAGTGCCGCTTTTCTCATTGCTACCTTGGAGTTTTCTGTGGTGACGCGATAGCGGTAAGGGATTTTTCCTGCCAGTTTCATAATTTCCTTATCCAAAAAAGGAACCCGAAGCTCTAAGGAATGTGCCATGCTCATTTTGTCAGCCTTCAGAAGAATATCTCCCGCCATCCACATATGAATATCTAAGTATTGCATCTTGGTGACATCATCTTTATCTTTGACCTTATCGTAATACTGCTTGGTCAGTTCTCTCGGATTGGGAGCGTCGGTTTTGATTTTCAACAGTTTCTTTCTGTCTTTTACGCTGAACATATTGGCGTTTCCGATAAACCACCGTTCCACATCTCCCCCTCTGACAAAGAAGTTAATTCCATGAACAGGAGGCAAGAGAGAAGCAATCCGATTGATTGCGTTTCTGAGCCAACGGGGTAATTTTCGGAAGGAGGCGGTATGAGCGGGTACCTGATAAATGGTGTAACCGCCGAACAATTCGTCTGCTCCCTCTCCTGATAATACAACCTTCACATGCTCTGATGCAATCTGACACACAAAGTAAAGTGCCACTGCCGCAGGGTCTGCCAGAGGCTCGTCCATCTGATACTGAACCTTTGGAAGAACCTCCCAGTATTCTTCAGGGGTGATTACCTTGCTGATATTTTCTACATCAATGTATTTTGCCAAATTCTTGGCATAGCTGATTTCGTTATATTGCTCGTCGCCAAAGCCCACGGTAAAGGTTTTGTCTACATTGGCACGGCACGCCACATAGCTTGAGTCTACACCGCTTGACAGGAAGGAACCAACCTCCACATCACTGATTTTATGGGCTTCTACAGACCCGTCAAATTCTTTGCTGATACGGTCAACCCATTCTTCCTCGGTTACCGATTCTTCTGCGCCAAACACAGGCTCCCAGTACCGCTTAATTTCCATTTCTCCGTTTTTGTACAGGAAATAGTGGGCGGGTTGCAGTTTATATACCCCTTCGAAAAAGCTTTCAGGACCTGGAGAATACTGAAAGGATAGATATTGTTCCAATGCTCTCGGATTTAATTTCTTTTCAAAAGAGGGGTGTGCTAAGAAGGATTTGATTTCTGAACCGAACAGTAAGCTGTCTCCCATTTTTGCATAGTACATGGGTTTGATTCCGAAAAAGTCACGAACGCCGAACAGTTCCTTCTTTTCCTTATCCCAAATTACAAAGGCAAACATTCCCCGAAGCTTTCCCAATAATTCCGTACCGTATTCTTCGTAACCATGCAGTAATACTTCTGAGTCGGTTTCGGTGGTGAAGGTGTGCCCTTTTGCAATCAATTCCTCGCGGAGAGGCTGATAATTATAAATTTCACCGTTAAATACCAGAACCTTTGTATTATCTTCATTATAAAGGGGTTGACTCCCGTGATCCAAGTCGATAATACTCAAGCGACGAAAGCCTAACGCAATATGCTCATCGATATATTTCCCGTCTGCATCGGGACCGCGGTGAATGATTTTGTTCATCATACATTCCAGCACATTCCCGTTATCGCCGATTTCATTTGTAAATCCTACAAAACCGCACATGTTTTTTCATCCTTCCGTGCAATATCATTCCACATTATTATATCACAGAATTATTTTTTTGTCTATAAAAAATTTTATCTCCCGATTTGTTATTCCAATAAATTCTTAGGCGGGGAGGAAGGAGTTTTTTTGTAGACGGTTAGAGAATCCCCTTGGGTGATTGCTAAGAATACTTCTTGGGGCGTTTTCACTCCCTGTTTTCTTAACTGCTCATTAAGCCATGCTTCATCCCGTCCCATAAGCCGAAGATGAAGGTCCATGATTTTTCCGTCCAAAATCACATTGGCGGTCATTTTGGAGGGAGGGGGCTTTTGCCCCATGTCATGGGGAGTAAAGGAAGCATATTCTGATTTTGGCAAAAAGGACAGTTTGCCGTTGGATTCAATCAGAGCATAATCCAATTGGGATAAATCAAAATAACCGGCAGAACGGCATTCGGACAAAAATTCGTTTAAGTCTAATTGGACTTTTTTAAAATTATCCACCATCAGCTCCCCCTTTTGCAGTAACACTACAGGAGTGCCTGAAAGAATTCTTCTGGCAGGAAGAAATTTACAGGTCAGGTAGCTGATGAGCAATGCAATCCCTGCATATACGACCATTGCCACAACGCCGTTTAACCAATGTACATCCTCGTTTAATACCATTTCCGCCGCTATGGAACCGATGCTGATGCCAATGGTGTAATCAAATAAGGTTAATTGTTGTACCTGCTTTCTGCCCATGATTTTAGTCAGTAAAAAAAGAACAATTAAAGATAAAATTCCGCGAAGCGTAACTGCTAACACACTCAAAAAAATCTCCCCTTTCTTCAGGCTATTGTGCCCAAAAAAGGGGAAATTCATCCATCTTAGTAAAGTTTGTACAGCATTTGTGCCGCTTCGGCTCTTGTAACCGTATTGTTGGGACGGAGGGTTCCATCCTCATACCCTGAAATCACGCCCAAAGCCACCATTTGCCGAACTGCATCGAAACCCCATTGAGGGATTTTGTCTGCATCCTTGGCGGTCAGAATTTCTTTGGGATAACCGCCGGTTAGGGTGCGGGTCAGCACGGAGCAGCATTCTGTTCTTGTAATAGGGGCGGTGGGGTCAAATACTGTTTTATCTCCTTCTGCACGGCCACTCATCAAACCTGCTTTTACTGCCGCTTTAATGCTTGGAGCAGCCCAAGCGGGAAGGTCATCCTCGTCTGATAGTCCTACAGACGCAGTAACAGGAGACAGGTTTTTGAATTTCATCAGCAACACGGCAAATTCTGCTCGGGTCATGGATTGATTCGGTTTATAATACAAGCCTTTTCCTTCTGAAAACCCGTTGATTAAGCCTTGATGATACAGATAATTAACCGATTTTTCCGCCCAGTGTTCCTTCATATCATCAAACTGATTGGTAAGATTTTCGGGATCGCCTACCTCTAAGACGGCAAGCATAGCGGCTTCATTTCCGCTTCCTGTTTTCAGCGTCAGTTTATGAAAGGCATCATCAAAAAGCTCATAGGTAAAGGAATCCTTGTTTTCGGAAAGGGTAATGGGAACCTCTTTTCTGTCCACTGTTAAGGAAATCCAGTCAAGTTTCAGGTTTCGTACAGGTGTCATGGTTCCTGTGACAATTCCTTCGTCTTCCGTTAGGGTCAGGTCCATAAAGGGGGTTTCATCCTCAGGACCCTTCACGGTAACGGGAATGGATATGGTTCGTTCTCCTGCAGAAACAGTAATGGTGCCCTTTCCCGAAAACTTCCCTGCGGTAAAGGTGCCCTCTTGGTCGATGGTGCCCAAATGCTCGGATACAGACCAAGTAAAGCAACTGTCATCTGCGGTAACATCCTGATAATGATGCCGCGCTTGTGCGGTAAGGGATGCTGTGCTTTCTGTTTTTACCGAAAGAGAAGTAATGTGATTTCCTGAGACCTCACCGTACACTTTGATTTCGTCCGGTGTCTGTACTGCGCGATAAAACCGACGGTCAGAGGAAATGGCACCTGAATTGACGGTGATATACACATCCTCTGTTCCAAAGGTGACCTTGTGATTGCCCTCAAAAACGGCATCTCCTTCAATCTGATAAGAAACATCCCCGGGTGCCGTCACGGCATAGCCTGCAGAATCCGTTGCCTTTACCGTGAAGGTTTGAGATGCACCGGTGAGGTACATTCCTCCGTAAGGGTACAGGTGAAGCTTTGCCACATCGCCTTGGGGTTTTTTCTTGTTGATTAACGCAAAAAAGTTGGAAACAGGACGCAGTGCACCGTCTGACGGAGAATTTAAAATGGCAGACTGAGAATTGCCGGGATAAATGCCGTTTACGGAGGTAGAACCGCCTCCGTCCATGTTAATGGCATCTACACAGCCTAACTCTAACATCCGTTTTGCAAGGGTGGCAAGACGGACACCGTAGCTTCCTGATTGTCGTCCGTCAATGGTATAAAATACCACGCTTCCGTCTGCTTTGATTCCAACAGCGGTACGGGGAGCAGCAGAGTCATCAAGGTCGGTCTGCTTACCGTCCTTAATCAACACGCCTCCTACCGAGCCGGTGGCGTATTCTGCGGTTTCCCATAAGCCTTCGGGACAGTTGACAGCATAGTTGGTAATGGTCACCTGTTCTCCTACTTGCAGAGATTCTAACTGACGGTACAGTTCTTCGTCTCCGTCAGCATGAAGGCTGATGACATATTTCCCTTTTGGAATGGGGACAGAGCCGTCATGATAATCCACATCTTCTACAATTCCTGTAACCGAATCACCGATAGCAAGCTTTCCTTCTATAGAGCCAATGACCACATCCACACCCCAGCCATTGGCACGGGTGTCGGCATAATAGTCGTCTGTCATCATGTAAATCCGTGATGCAAGACGGTATTTATTGATGTTGTCAATAGGAATGGTCTGGGTTTCTGTTTTCAGTTCCGTTTTGATTTCCAGCCAGGACAAAAAAGCAGTGCCGTCTTTACGAAAGGCAATGGCGTCTTGTCCTTCTACACTTTTTGTTAGAATCTCACCCTCGGTAATAGTGTGCCCCATGGGAACACCTGTCTGAAAGGAAAAAAAGTCTGCATTCATTCCCATAATGGGAGTCATATCGCGAGATTCCAGATACGAGGTCATTTGGGTTAGTGTTTTTCTGCCGTAGACTGTTTCTCCCCCTGTGATAATGGGTACGATAGTTTCGTTGGGAGTATAGGTAAAATAATGTTCGTTTTGATAGCCTACCCCTGATTGGTTGCTATAAAACAAATTGCTGTTATAGACTACTCCGTCACCAAATACCAAAGCGTCCACAAACAGCTCTTCTCCTAAAATGGAGGCAAATGCCGTGGTGCTAAGTAAAGTCAGACAAAGAACCACACAAAAGATTCGTTTTTTCATTATAACAACTCCTCATTATAAACGGCTCTGCTTCCTCCCGTGAATTTCAAACGGGAACGGGCACAGTTGACCCGTGCTTCTCCGATTTTTCGCAGACTGCACCGAACGGGAACAGCAACGGGAGCAATGTGCATACCGATTAAGGTTTCTCCAATGTCTATTCCTGCCTTTGCTTTGACTTCTTCCACCAAAACGGGAGAGGAGAAAGCCTGATAAGCGGTAGTGGCAAAGGAGCCGCCTGCCTTT
>JAZURC010000018.1:0-2491 GCA_045606005.1 Clostridia bacterium | reverse complement strand
CCGCTTGGCCTCCGACTTGCACAAAAGGTTGATCTGATTGGGATTGACCTCAACCTGTCCAATGGGCAAACCGCAGTTTCCGTAGACCGAAAAGCTGCCGCAATCCACCTTTTCTGTTTCACCTCGGAAAATATGTACATTTTCACCGAAATCAAACAATGCGTAAGGAGAATCTGGGGTATAGGGATCATGATTCCCCGGTGCAATAAACACCTTTACATGAGAAATGGATGCAAATTTTTCCCGTATCAGACACAACAATGACAAATCAAAATAATGACTGTCAAACAAATCTCCCGCAATCAGAAGCACATCCACATCCTTTGCCAAGGAGATCATTTCTGAAAACACATCCAGTTGTTCCGCCTTTGCCTCTGCTGCTTTCACAGGATTGGTCATTCCTGCAAAGGAACGGTTTAAATGCAAGTCTGCACAATGCAAAAGACGCATTGCCTACACTTCCTTCCGAATAATGGTTCCCGCAGGAAAATTCCCTTCGGGTGCATCTATCATCACTTTCATCTGGGCATGAGGGGCACAATCAATTTCCCGCCCCCGTTCGTTTTTCATCATCCCAATCCTGTGAGAGACAAATCTTCCTTCAGGGGGTACAAATTCCACACAGTCCCCCAAAGAAAAACGGTTTCTCTGTTCCAGAGATACAATACCGTCCTCCACCCGTTCTACTACACCGACAATATCATAGGTTCTGATATAGGAGCTGGTTCCGTAAATCTGTCCGGCTTCTCTTGGATTTCCTAACGCAAAGCCGGTATAATAATCACGGTGACTTACCTTACAAAGCTCTTCAAAATAATAAGGGTCATTTTTATATTCCGCTCCCTGCGTTTCGTAAGCATCCAAAGCCTCGCGGTATGCCTTTGTCACAATGGCATTGTAATAACCGCTCTTGACCCGACCCTCAATTTTCAAGCTGTTCACACCCGCACGCTTGATTTCATCCAAATATTCCACAAGGCAGATATCCTTGGCGTTAAACAAAAAGGTTCCATGTTCATTTTCAGTAATCTGCATGGGCTGACCGGGGCGTTGTTCCTCGGTTACATAATAATTCCATCGACAAGGCTGAGCACAGGCACCGCTGTTGGCATCTCTCCCTGTAAGATAGGAGCTTAACAGACATCTTCCCGAATAGGCAATACACATAGCTCCGTGTACAAACATTTCAATCTCCAATTCAGGAGATACATGTTTCCGAATTTCCGCAATCTCCTCAAAAGACAATTCCCGTGCCAACACAATACGGGACGCCCCCATTTTATGCCATAGATTCATGGAACGGTAATTGGTGTTGCTGGCTTGGGTGCTTACATGAAGGCGGATTTTGTCCTTATATTGAGAAGCAATTTCAAAAGCGCCCAAATCAGAAATAATCATGGCGTCCGCCCCTGCATCCACTGCAATACGGCAAATCTCATCAAAGCCTTCCAATTCATGGTTGTGTAAAATTACATTGGCGGTTAAGTAGACCTTCTTTCCCATGCCGTGAGCCAATTCCGCCGCTTCCCTTAATTCATCGGGAGTCAGGTTATCTGCCGCCGCACGGAGAGAAAAACGGTTTAACCCGCAATACACCGCATCAGCACCGTATTGCAATGCTGTTTTTAATTTTGCAAAATTTCCGGCAGGAGCAAGTAATTCTAATTTTTTACTCATTTTGGTCACACCCTTTTTTATAAGCCAATGCCACTCCGTCTCCCAAAGGAAGAAGAGAAGTGACATAATTTTCATCGTTCATCAATTCATGTAAGAATTCTCTCAACCGCTTGACAATGGTAATTTTTCTCCGTACTACCAGTTCGTCAGTTGCGGTCATTCCCTTATACAGTACATTATCGCAAACCAGAATGCCACCCTGTGCTACCAAAATCTGATTTAAGAAGGTTTCATACTGTCCTTTGGCGGCATCAATAAATACCAAATCAAATTCACCTGTTACCTGTGAAAGAGTTTGAGTAGCATCCCCTTCGATGATGGCAATTCGTTTTTCAAAGCCTGCTTTGGCTATGTACTGCCGTGCTGCACAAATCATTGTTTCGTCCCGTTCCAAGGTAATAATCTCTGCCTGACAGCTCTTTGCCATAGCGATAGCAGAATACCCAATAGCCGTTCCAATTTCCAAAATTCGTTTTGGTTGCTTTACTGCACATAAAAATTGAAGAAAAGCAGATGTTTCCCTCTGTGAAACAGGCACCTCGTTATCTTCGGCAAACTTCCTCATTTCGCAAAGCAAGGGGTCCTTATCATCTGTCATTTCCCGTAAATAGCGAATTATATAATCATAGTTAATGTTATCTTCAATCACAATTACACCCCATTAAACAAAAACACTTGAAACAGCACAAAGCTGATTAAAATCAGTAATCCCGGTAAGCTGAATACAATCCGACCCAGTTCATAAGCCACACTTTTTTTCATGGGAATTTCCACTCTTGCTCCATTTTCAAGGTTGTGCATCTTAAACAACCGA
>JAZURC010000017.1:0-2139 GCA_045606005.1 Clostridia bacterium | reverse complement strand
GGTTTTTCTGCAATGACTAATTGTTTTCCCATAATTATCCGATATACTTTCTGAAGGTTTCGTATGCTGCGTCCCAATCCAAATCGGAATCTGCAGTATAAATTGTTGTTTCAAAAGAATCACGAACCAACTGCCGTGCTTCGCTCAAATCTTTTAATTCGCCCAAAGCCATCAGCTGAACCAGATTGTTTCCAATGGCGGTTGCCTCAACGGGTCCTGCAATGACTTCCCGCTTGGTCGCATTTGCAGTAAAGCTGCAAATCAGCTTATCCTTAATACCACCGCCAACCAGATGAATCCGATTGATTTTCTTGCCCTGAATTTCTTCCAGACATTCTACGGTATAACGATATTTCAGTGCCAGACTCTGTGCGATACAGCGAATGACCTCACCCTTGGTTTCGGGAACAGGCTGTCCTGTTCTCTTACAGAATTCCTGTATCTTGGAAGGCATATTATTCGGACCTGCAAATAACATATCGTCAGGGTCAACAAAGGAAACAAAAGGTGCTGCTTCTCTTGCAGCCTGTTCCAAATCGTTAAAGGAAAGCTTTTCTCCGTCAATTTCCCATTGACGCTTACATTCCTGAATCAACCACAGACCCATAATATTTTTCATCAGCAATACCTTATCCCCCGCACCGCCTTCATTAGTGAAGTTCAGCTTCATAGTACGGTCGTTAATCAGGGGTTTCTCAATTTCAGCACCCATAATGGACCAGGTACCGCAGCTGATAAAGGCATAGTCATCCCCGCCTGTTACAGGTACACTGACCACAGCCGACGCTGTATCATGAGATGCAACAGAAACAACAGGAATTGCAGGGACGCCCAGCTCCTTAGAAATTTCAGGAAGCAGGTTACCTACTTTTGCACCGGGTTTTACAACATCTAAATACAGATTTTCAGGAATCCCCAGTTTCTTCATCAAATCCTTCGCCCATGTACCTTTAGCAGAATTATACATCTGAGAGGTGGTGGAATTGGTATATTCACTGGATTTTACTCCTGTGAGAAAATAATTGAACAGGTCAGGCATCATAAGCATGGTGTCTGCTTTTTCCAAAATAGCAGAACCCTGCTCCACCATCGCCATCATCTGATACAAGGTGTTAAACCAAATGATTTCTATTCCTGTTTGAGCGAAAATTTTTTCACGACCCGCAATTTCAGCTGCCCTTTCCAGCATTCCATCTGTTCTGGAATCGCGGTAATGGTAGGGGTTTCCTAACAGGTTTCCCTGTTTATCCAACAAACCAAAGTCTACGCCCCAGGTATCAATCCCGATAGATGCAATGTCACGATGTCCCTTATGAGCCGTCTGCACAATCCCTTGTTTAATTTCATGAAATAAACGGAGCACATCCCAATGAAGACTGTTGCCAATCTGCACAGGGTCATTGGAAAACCGATGAGTTTCTTCCAAATCCAGTTTTTTTCCATCGTACAAGCCTAAAATGGCACGGCCGCTGCTTGCTCCAAAGTCAAATGCTAATGTTTTAATCATAGTAATCCCCTTCCTTTCCTCCTCGTAGGGAGATGAGTTTTCTATTCAGATTTTATCATGTCCAATTCCTGACTTAACTGCTCCCATTCTTCTATTAAGGTTTCTAACTTCGCCTTTTTCTCCTCACATTCCGAAAACAGTTCCATACTTTTATTATAATCCGACGCACATTCTTCCATTTGCTGTTGTAAACTTTCAATTTCCTGCTCCAACGAAGCAATTTCTTCCTCGCAGCGGTTTAGCTTCCCTGTTGCCCGATTCATGGCAGAACGCCGTTCTTTGGCTTCTTTATAATCTAAATTTTTCTTTTCTGTCTTTTCATCTGGGACAGCAACCTCTATCCGTTTTTCTGCATAATAGTCATAATCCCCGTCGTAGCACACCGCCCCTTGGGAGGTTAATTCATAAATTTTGGATGCAAGACGGTTGATAAAATAACGGTCATGGGAAATCATAAAAAGAGTTCCTTCGTAACAGGAAAGAGCCTCCTCCAAGGCTTCACGGGAGGCAATATCCAAATGGTTGGTGGGCTCGTCCAGTAACAAAAAATTTGCTCCCGAAAGCATCAGTCTGCAAAGTAGCACTCTCGCCTTTTCTCCGCCGCTTAACACATCCACCGTCTTTTCCACATC
>JAZURC010000016.1:0-1635 GCA_045606005.1 Clostridia bacterium | reverse complement strand
TTAAAACCACTGATGCTGGCGGATTTTTCAGGGAAAAACCTCAAACAACAGGTATCGGATACCCTGCAAATTAACTCTCTGAAGCTGCAGGAAAGAATGGCAGATGCGGAAAGCGGAGTTCTCATTGGTGATACGGTGGTGTTTGTGGAGGGTATCAACACCGTTTATGTGTGCGAAACCAAGGGGTTTGACAAACGGAGCATTGGAAAACCGGAAAACGAGAGTAGTATCAAGGGTGCGCAAGAGGCGTTTACGGAAAGCATCAGAACCAACACCACCCTGATTCGCAGAATTGTACGCAGTCCCAATCTGGTGACGGAATTTATTCAGATTGGTACCATTAACCGAAACCCCTGCGGGGTCATGTACCTTAAAGGGCTGGCAAATCCCGCTTTGGTGGAGGAGGTAAAGAGGCGAATCGGCAGTTTAAGCAGTGATTTTCTTTACGGCTCGGGCATGGTGGAGCAGATGATTGAGGACGGTCCCTTTCGAATTCTTCCCAATCTCCTTTCTACCGAACGGCCTGATGCGGTGGCACATCACCTGTGTCAGGGTAGAGTGGCGGTGGTGGTGGAGGGAACGCCCCAAGTGCTGGTGATGCCTGTGGGCATTTCCAATTTGATCAAATCCCCCGAGGATGCCCAGATGCGGTGGCAGTATGCAACGCTCACCCGTCTGACCCGTGCTTTGGCAATTCTTCTTTCCGCGTTGCTTCCCGGTTTTTTTGTGGCGATTGTCAATTTTCATCGAGGCATGATTCCTACGGAACTTCTCATCGCCATTGCCAAAACTCAGGAAAATGTTCCCCTTCCTGCTATGATAGAAATGCTTTTAATGGAGTTTTCTTTTGAGTTGATTCGGGAGGCGGGAATCCGCGTGCCCGGAGTAATCGGAGGAACCATCGGGATTGTAGGGGGCCTAATTTTAGGGCAGGCGGCGGTGGCGGCAAACTTAATCAGCCCTCTTACCATTATTGTGATTGCGGTAACGGGAATTTCAAGCTTTGCCATTACGGATTTTTCCTTTGCCTTCGGGATGCGGATTGTACGTGTGTTGCTCATTATTCTGGCAGGACTGTTTGGATTTTTCGGGTTGGGAATCGGACTGACTGCTGTTATGGCACTCACATGTGCACAACAAAATTTCGGAGTAGGGGAATTCAGCCCTCAAATTCCAAAAACAAGCTTTAAATCCTTTTTTGTTTACGCACCGCCTCCCTGGAAAAAGGAGCTTCGTCCCGATGATTTGAATCCTGCGCACCTTCATAATCAACCTAAAATTTCCAGACGGTGGATGTTAAAAAAGGAGGAAAGAGATGAACAATGAGTTTGCGTTAGGAGGACGGGAAATAAAGGGATTACTTTGTATGGCAATCTTACCCAAGCTGTTTTTTTCCTTATTGCCTGACGGTGTGGGGGCGGTGGGAACGGCGGTGTGGTATACCCAGCTTTTATCCTTTGGAATCAGCCTTCTTTTCTTTTTTGCTATGCTTCATCTGATGAAAATGTATCCCGCAAAGACCTTACCCGAAATTTTTCAATCGGTACTGGGGAAGGGGGTTGGTATTTCGTTGGGCACCCTTTTTTATCTGTATTTTGTGGCATATACGGCAGACCAAGTCGGATCGTAGCCATG
>JAZURC010000015.1:0-4437 GCA_045606005.1 Clostridia bacterium | reverse complement strand
CATCATGGTATTGGCATCTCCCATACGAAGCTTTGTGACAATCATCACCTTTGCCCCTGCCTGATGGGCTTCGATTGCGGCAGAAGCCCCTGCACCGCCGCCACCGATAATCAGTACATCCACATCATAGTCAGGTGCGGTCAAATCAACATCATTGACGGAAATTCTGCTGTGAGCCTGCAGAATTTCTGCCAGCTCACGAGGCACTTTTTCTCCTTTGTTGGGGCCAATTTTCAAGGGTTCAAATTCTTCTTGCTTAAAGTCGGGGTGATATGCCTTTAATAACTCTTCTTTTTGCTGCGCTGTCATTCTGGCAGGCTCATACGCAATGTTTTGTTCTCTTGCAGCCTCTACTGCTTTCAGGGATTCTTGAAATTTTTCTGAATACATGGTAAAAACACCTCCTTATTTCTCAATTTCTCTGGTATTATAAAGCTCTTTCATTTCCTCAAGGGGTTTTTGCATGAGAGCTTCCATTAACTCAGCAAAGGTTCCGTCCTTGATTTCCTTGACACGATTTTCTAAGTGACCGCATCCGGGAGCGAGGTATTTTCCGTTCAGTCTGCGGGCAAGCATAGCCACCTGAGGATGAGAAATGCCCGCAGGACAACGGGAGGAACACACCCCGCACATGACACAATCAAAGGATTCTTCCGCACACTTTTCGTATTCCCCTCTCTGGGCATAAGCGATATACTGCATGACATTTAATTCCTGAGTACAGCTTTTGGTACAGGCGTTACAGCCGATGCAAGCATAAATTTCAGGATATAATTGCATCATAATCTGCTCGGTGGGTTTGATTTTTTCTATATCATAAACCTGCTTGACCAGAGGAAAGAAGGGGAGGGTGGCAATATACATATTGTCCTCTACTTTTGTCTGACAGGCAAGGCAGGCTTTCAGCTCTTTGTCCCCCTTGATTCTGTAAATGGTGGCACAGGCACCGCAAAATCCGTTGCGGCAGCCACAACCCCGAACCAGCTGATACCCTGCATATTCCATTGCACTCATAATGGTTAAGTTGCCCGGAACTTCATATTTTTTTCCGAACAGAAAAATAGTTGCCATAGTTTCCATAATGATAGTACCTCCTGATTAATATTCATCCGGCAGTTCTTCCAGCTCATCACAGCGGAAAACAGGTCCGTCTTTACAGACATATTTGGAGCCGATGTTACATCTGCCGCATTTCCCTATGCCGCATTTCATTTTCAGTTCCATGGTGGTATAGATTTGGGTTTTGTGAAAGCCCAGCTCACAAAGTCCTTCCAGTGTAAACTTAATCATAATGGGAGGACCGCAAAGAACCGCTGTTTTGTCGGTAGAAAAGTTCAGTTCCTTTACATAATCGGGAACAAAGCCCACATGACCGTCCCAACCTTCCTGCTCACGGTCAATGGTCAGGTGAACATTAATTCCCTCATCGGTGCACCATTCATTGATGATTTCCTGATAATCTACCAAATCATCCATACTTCTGGAACCGTAAACAATATCAATTTTTCCGTAGCGGTCACGGTAGTGACGGCAGTAATTAATCACCGAACGCAAGGGGGCAAGCCCGATACCGCCGGCAATGAACAATAAGTCCTTTCCTGCAAATTCGGTATCGACGGGGAAGGGGTTGCCGTAAGGCCCACGGATGGTAATCTGCTGACCAGACTCCGCCTGATGAAGCCATTCGGTGACACAACCACATTTTTTAATGGAAAATTCCATAAATTCTGTGTTGGTAGGAGAGGAGGTAATGGAAAACATCGCCTCGCCTACGCCGGGAACGGAAAGCATGGCACATTGCCCCGGTTTATGCTCAAATGCCTTTTTTCCGTCCAATGTGACAACACGAAAGGTTTTTATATCTGGAGTGTCAATCCGTACATCGGTAATGACGCCGATTTTCGGAATCAAATCTTCCTCACGGTTATTCATCTTCCTTCCCTCCTAACCCTTTCATTACTTTTACAATATTCATAGAAATGGGACATTTCGACAAGCATCTTCCGCATCCCACACAGCTGAATAGTCCGTCATTGTTGGTGGGATAGTACACAAGCTTGTGCATAAACCGCTGACGAAACCGTTCCAATTGGGTGAGTCTTGGATTGCCGTGTGCCATTTTCGTAAAATCAGAATACATACAGGAATCCCAACAACGGAAACGAATCACACCATTTCCTGTATTGAAATCTTTAATGTCATAGCATTGACAGGTGGGACACACAAAGGTACAGGTTCCGCAACCCAAACAGGATTGGGACAGCTCTGCCCATTTGGGATCGTCAAAATATTTGGACGTCTTTCCTGAACCGAAATTGTCTGCCTTCAAATCAGCCAAGGGATGTCTGTTCATCAATTCCTTTGTTTGTTCCTGCTGTTTCTTTACTTCAACATCATCTGTTTCTTCGGTTACAGAAGAAAGGGAAGTAAGAAGGGCATCCCCTTTTGCGGTATTTGCTTTAAAGTAAAGCTCGCTTTCTGTTTTCCAACAGGTCACATCACCTTCAGGGGAGGAGGCATCAATCGTAAAGGTTCCGCAAAAACAGGTTTCAACGGGACGGGTACAGGCAAGGGACACCACTACACCATGTTCCCGTCGGTTGGCATAAAAACTGTCATAGGGTTCTGTCAAAAAGACACGGTCTAAAATGTCAAAGCTTTTTACATCGCACCCGCGAACGCCGAACAACACAAAATCCTCATGTTCTTCTCTAATGTCAATGACCTTGATTTCTTTTCCTGACGTTTGAAACTCCATCATGTTTTCCGTTTGGGGAAAGAAGAAATCCTTCGCACTGCGGACGGTGTTTAAAGCATCGCTCATCACCACACCCTTTTCCCACGCCTTGTATTCAGCTCCCTTTTGGGTATCAACAGGAAGATAGAGTTTTGCGTTTTTGGCTATGGTTTCAAATACGGAATCCAAAGCATTCAGAGAACATTTACGCATTATCAGCTCCTCCTTTCGCAACTGCCTCACTCGGTTCCAAATCATCGGTGGTATAATCCACCAGAGGGGCACAGCTTCCTACCTGGGCTCCTGCCTGATAATCACCATAAAATGTGTTAATATCCTTAATGAACTTTCTGTTCAGCAAGTGGAGAGGAATGTTTTGAGGGCAGACACGGGAACATTCACCGCAGTCGGTACATCTTCCTGCCACATGGAACGCACGGATGATGTGGAACAGTTTTTCTTCAAAACTGTCTGATATTGCTTTGTTTTCCACACCCGATTCCGGATTATCAAACACACATTTTTCACAGGTGCAAGCAGGACATACATCACGGCAGGCATTACATCTGATACAGCGGGATAATTCATTTTGCCAGAACAAAAACCGCTCATCCTCTGTCATGCTTTCCAATTTTGCAACCTCATCAAAACGATTGGAATCTCTTACTTCGCCGTTTTCGCCTAAAAGCTCATCATACGCCATACATTTTTTGCTTTTGCAAGACGCACAGCGTTCCGCCAATACCTCCTTACAGGCAATGGTTTTATCGCCCTCGTACAGGGTGCTGACGGTCATCAAATCTCCTTCGAAGGAAATATTTACAATCCCGTCACCGCTCAAGGCTTTTACTTTTTGAATATCTGCCATGCCTTCACAGGGAATCCCTAATGTATACACCTTTTCTCTCTGAAAGCGGTTTTCGGTCAAAAGTTGGTTAAAGCTGTAAGTGTCACAAGGCTTTAAAAATACCAATACCTTTCCTTCTTCCTTGACCGTTTCGGAAACAAGATATTTTGAGAAATTTGCACCGCAAAAGTCGTTGTAAACAAAGCTTTTTTGCAAGCTTTGGGTATCCTTGAACACAGCGGGAGTGATGTCATAATCAAATTCTCCTGCTTTCCAGCCAAGCACTCGGGTTACGGTTCCGTTTTGGAGCAATTCACAAGCTTTTTGAATCAGTGCGTCACGGGTTATCTTTTGCATCGCAAATCCTCCAATCTTTTATTTTCTCCCAATGCCGCAACGGTTTTGGTAAATTCATTCATGGTTGTGGCAAACTTTGCACCTTCCGCTGCAGAAACCCATTCCACACGGGTCCGTTCTTTTTCAATTCCTAAGAAATTCAGCATAGAGAAGAGCAAGGACATTCGTCTTCTTGTATAATAATTTCCCGATGTATAGTGGCAATCCCCGGGGTGACATCCGCAAAGGATGACCCCGTCTGCTCCCCGCTGAAAGGCACGGAGAATAAACATGGGGTTCACACGGCAGGAACAGGGAACCTTGATGATTTTTACATTATCAGGATAGTTCAAACGGTTGTTTCCCGCCAAATCCGCACCGGCATAAGAGCACCAGTTACAGCAAAACGCCACGATCAACGGTTTGTATTCGCCATTTATTTGCATATCGCATCCACCTCCGCCATGATTTGTTTATTTGCAAAGCCGCGTAAGTCCATGGCCCCTGAGGGACAAGG
>JAZURC010000014.1:0-4637 GCA_045606005.1 Clostridia bacterium | reverse complement strand
CAGAAGAAAAAGAAATACTGTTCAAGTATAGCTTTTATAAAGCTCTTATAGGAGTTGCTGTTGGCGGACTTATTTTGATTTTTACA
This sequence comes from Clostridia bacterium, assembly GCA_045606005.1. GTDB lineage: Bacteria > Bacillota > Clostridia > HGM11514 > HGM11514 > SIG438. The sequence continues at coordinate 4,551 of JAZURC010000014.1, read as the reverse complement.
GGAAGTAGCATACATTTAGATTTATATATAATCTTCACATCATTACTGTTCGGTTTGACGTTAGGACTTTGCATGTTGGTAACATTCTATTCAATGCAGGTAACTACAGTTGCTATTTCATCTGTATTTAAAGCGGCAAGCGTAATGATACCATGTATTGTTAGTGCCATATTTTTTGATGATTCCATAACATTTATCAATGTTGTCGGATTTGCACTCTTTTTAATATCCATATATTTAATTGTATCAAAGACACAAGAAAAGAAAGTTAAATTTGGAGTGAAAGCATTATTCGCTTGCCTAGGTGTTTTATTTACAAACGGTTTTGGCTCGGTATCTATACAACTTTTTGCGAAATGTGTACCTAACGGCGAAGATGCGGTATTTATGTTCATTTCATATTGCGTTCAGTCAGTGTTTTTATGGATTGTTCATTTGTGCTATACGACAAAGGACAAATCAAAACAAGCAGGAAAAATAAGCAAAAAAATGTGGATATATGGAATAATAGGAACAGTTTCGGCTTTTTTAATTCGGCAAATAGTGGCGGGACTTTCATCCGATATGTCTGCTCTTGTAATATTTCCGGTGACCATGGGAAGCAGTCTTATTTTCAGTGTATTAGTTGGTTGGTTATGCTTTAAAGAAACACTTACATTTAAAAGCATGGCAGGAATTATAGGATGTATTATTTCTTTGATGCTGATAAATATGTTTTGATAAAAGGGGAAAATGAGTCATTTGGAGATTTGCATTTTTTGTATATTGATTACCGAATGTTAGATAGGGAAGGCAACTTCCCTTTTTTTGTTGACAATAATACCTGTTTGTGTTAAAATGTTAATTAGTTGATTGTTAAGTAGTTAATTGATTGCGGGGTGAAATTTTGAGTAAAGAAATCTTATATCGGGAAATAATGGGAAATATTATTAAGACATCGAGGCTGAATAAACGGGTGACGGACGGCAAAATTCAGCAGACAGGAATTCATCACAGTCAGCATTTTTTACTTATGTTTTTGTCAAAACATTCGGAAATGCCTTCTCAGAGGGAAATTGCAAAAGAGCTCGATATTAGTCCTGCAGCGGTGGCAACGACCATAAAAAAATTGGAACAGGGCGGATATATCAAAAAAAATATTGACCAAGAGGATGGCAGGGTTCACGAAATCGGTCTGACGGATAAGGGAAGATATGTTGTTGAAAAATCCAAGAGACTGTTTCAAGAAAAAAATTCGGAAATTTTTGAAGGGATTGACGAGGAGGAATTACTTCAAGTGCAAAAGACCTTGGGGAAAGTATTGCAGAATTTAAAGGATTTTGAGCAAAGACAGAGAAAGGGTGAACTAAAATGAAACGGTGGCTTCATTATATCAAGCCTTATTGGATTTATTTTTTGTTGGGACCTCTTTGTATGATTGTAGAGGTTGTTGGAGAAGTGTTTCTTCCGAAATTTCTGGCACAGGTCATTAACGAAGGGGTAGGAATGGCCGGAAATACAGGTAATGGAAACGGATATATTGCTGTCATTTGTGCCACTATGATCGGAACGGCACTGCTTATGATGTTAGGCGGTGTGGGAGGTGCCTACTTTGGTGCGAAAGCATCCGTAAATTTCGGGGCTGATTTACGGCAGGATATTTACCGCAAAGTTCAGAAATTTTCTTTTGCAAACATTGATAAATTTTCAACCGGTTCCTTGGTAACCCGACTAACCAATGATGTAACTCAGCTTCAGAACTTTGTAAATATGTTGCTTAGAATGTGCCTTCGCTCACCCGGAATGTTAATCGGTGCGGTGATTATGGCGGTATCCTTAAATCCGCGCTTGGCGACGGTTTTGGCTGTTGCAATTCCCGCTATTTTAATCACCCAGTTTTTGATTATCAGAAAAGGATTTCCAAGATTCAGCAAGATGCAAACAAAAATCGACGCATTAAATTCTACGGTACAGGAAAATTTAACTAATGTTCGGGTGGTAAAATCCTTTGTACGGGAAGAATTTGAAAAGGAAAAGTTTTCCGATGCCAATATGAATTTGAAGCGTGCCGGAATTGATGCAATGAACATTATGATTTTCATGCAACCCTTAATGATGCTTTTGATGAATCTGACCACTCTGGTAGTTCTTTGGCTGGGCGGTAATCAGGTAATTGAGTTTGTGCAAACCGGTTTTGGTATGGAGGTAGGGGACTTATCCGCTTTCCTGACCTATGTGAATCAGATTTTGTTCTCTCTTATGATGGTGACCATGCTCTTTATGCACGCATCCCGTGCTCTTGCCTCGGGACGACGTATCTGCGAGGTGTTGGATGAAACACTTGATTTAACAGACGAGAAAGCCACTCAAAAGGAACTGAAGGTTAAGCAGGGAACGGTTATCTTTAAGGATGTTAGCTTTCGTTATTATAAAGATAGCGAAGAAATGGTATTAAACCGTATAAATTTGGAAATTCCCTCCGGTTCTACTGTGGGCATTATCGGTTCTACAGGATGTGGGAAAAGTACGCTTGTATCACTGATTCCCCGTCTTTATGATGCTGATGAAGGAGAAGTGCTTGTTGACGGAGTAAATGTAAAGGAATACTCCTTGGAGCATTTGCGAGACGGAATTGGAATTGTGTTGCAGAAAAATGTTTTGTTTTCCGGAACCATTGAGGATAATCTTCGTTGGGGAGACCAGAACGCAACCGATGAAGAACTGTACAAAAATGCAGAATATGCTCAGGCAGATTTGTTTATCAGAAACTTTACAAATGGTTATCAGACTGAGCTTGGTCAAGGAGGCGTGAATGTTTCTGGTGGACAGAAACAGCGTCTTTGCATTGCCAGAGCCTTGCTGAAAAAACCGAAAATTTTGATTTTAGACGATTCTACCAGTGCGGTAGATACGGCGACAGAAGCAAACCTTAGAAAAGCATTCCGTACGGAATTACATGATTCTACCAGAATTATTATTGCTCAGCGGATTACCTCAGTCATGGATGCGGATATGATTGTGGTAATGGAGGATGGTCAGATTACAGGTCTGGGAACCCATAAGGAATTGCTTTCAAGCAATAAAGAATATCAGGAAATTTACTATTCCCAGATGGACGGAAAGGAGGAGGCATAAATGGCAAGAACTCTTGAGGAATTGCAAAAGCAATATAACACCAGAGCATCTTTCGGAAAAGCGGGTGCTATGAGAGGCCCCGGCAGAGGGGGACACGGCCCTCGGGGACAGCACATGAGTGGCAAGCCGAAAAACTCTTCTGATACCATAAAACGATTATTTTCTTATATCGGAACCTATAAATATCGGTTTATTTGGATCTTTTTGTGTATGTTTTTTAGCACCATAACCTCCCTTTTAGGGTCTTATATGCTTTCTCCTATTATCAATCGGGTTGCGGGGGTGCCGTCGAGAAATGATTTTGCAGACCATGGGATTGTTTCTGTTACAGAACGGATTTCACCTGTTCTGGAACAACTGTTTGGAATAAAAAATGATACGGTTTCTTATTTGCTTGTGGGCATTATCTGTTTGGCGGTTATCTATGTGATTGCTGTGTTGTCAACCTTTTGCCAGAGCAAGCTGATGCTCTATATTTCTCAGGGAACCATACAAAAAATCAGAAATGATTTGTTTCATAAGGTGCAGACCCTTCCTGTGCGGTTTCACGATACCACACCGACCGGAGAGGTCATGAGTCGTTTTACCAATGATGTGGATAATATCGGTCTGATGCTGGATACCACGATTGTCAGTCTTGTATCGGGAATTGTGACCTTATTGGGGACCTTGTGCTTTATGATTTACACCAATGTATTGCTGGCATTGATAACGGTGCTGTTTATTCCCGTGTTTGCCTTTGGGGGTTCTGCAGTTGCAAAGCGGAGCAGAAAATTTTATTCTTCCCAACAGGCGGCGCTGGGTTCGTTAAACGGCTATATTGAAGAATCAGTGACCGGTCAAAAGGTAGTTAAGGTGTTTAATCACGAGGAAGAATGTATTGAAGAATTTTCTCTGTTGAACAACGACCTTCGTCATAAACAGATTTATGCCCAGTTCTTTGGCGGTATTATGGGACCGATTATGGGGAATTTAAGTAAAGTCAGCTATTCTCTTACGGTCGGGATAGGCGGAATCCTTTGCTATCAGACTTTGGTTGGGAATATTGCGACTGACAGTTTTCTTGCATTAACCGTGGGCGGTCTTACCATTTTTGCTAATTACGCCAGCCATTTTGCGCGTCCCATTAACGAAATTTCCATGCAGATGAATACCGTTTTTTCTGCATTGGCAGGGGCAGAGCGTGTATTTAAAATTATGGATATGCAGCCGGAAGCTCCAGATTGCGAAAATGCGTTTGAAATGAAGGGAATGAAGGGACATGTAATATTAGACCATGTTACCTTCGGCTACAATCCCGATAAAGTGATTTTGAAGGATATTTCATTGTATGCAAAACCCGGTCAGAAAGTAGCGTTTGTGGGTTCTACCGGTGCGGGAAAAACAACGATTACCAATCTTTTAAATCGCTTTTATGATATTGATAAGGGCAGTATT
>JAZURC010000013.1:0-4424 GCA_045606005.1 Clostridia bacterium | reverse complement strand
TTGCCGAATATCGGGATTGGGTGATTATCAACTTTTTATTGAACTGCGGCAGCCGAGCCGCGACAGTTAGAGCAATTCAAATCCGAGATGTGGATTTGGATGGAGGGATGGTGTTCTACCGCCACACAAAGAACAGAAAAGCCCAGGTCATTCCCCTTTGTAGTGCCATGGTATCCATTCTGCGGGAGTATCTGCGGCACAGAGGCGGGGAGGCGGCTGATTACCTCTTTTGCACAGAAACCGGCTCTCAACTGACGGAGAACGGTCTGCGGCAATCCATAGCAAGGTATAACACGCGGCGGGGTGTCCAAAAGACAAGCATCCATCTGTTCCGCCACACCTTTGCCCGAAAGTATTTGATTGATTGTGGCGGCGATGCCTTTACTCTGCAAAAACTCTTGGGGCATAGCACCCTTGCCATGACGAAACATTATTGTGCGATCTTCGATGCGGACTTGACCAAGAATTACGACAACTTCTCCCCGCTGGCACAAATGAAATCCAATAGCACAAGAATAAAGATGGACGCGAGGCGGAGATAAACGGGCATAAAAATAGAGGGACAGCTGCAAGTGCTGTCCCCCTTTTGTCGTTTTGGAGCAAAGGAGCATTATGACCCCCGCAATTACTTTCACAAGAAAATTATACCAAAAAATTTTCCAAAAGTCAAAAAGCGGGGATTGGAATTAGTCAATGTGTTCCTCTGTATCAAAGGTGATTGCATTTTCGTTTCCGCGTTGGTGCATCCAAAAGTCAGAGCAACCGCAGCAAGTAAAAATCCATTCCTGCTGTTCTGCGGGGAGTGCGTTCAGCAGCTCCACAACCTCTTTTACAGTTTTACCACGAACAGAAATAACAGTATTTTCAGCAACAAAAGACATAATCAATAACTTTCCTTTCTTTTTTCTTTCTATAAATATTATAACATTTATTTTTATGAAAATCAAAAAAGCCCTTTTGATTTGGTGTTTTATAAACTTTTTTCGAGTAGCACGCGACACGGAAATGACGATGCCTTTCGGATGTGGCGGGAGATTTGAGCCTCCCGCCTTTATTTACAAGATGCTTTCCAAGATGGATTTTGCATCTACTGATTTCATTTCCCATCTTTCCCAATTCTCTGCTTTTGGGATTTGCGTGTTGAGAATTGGATTATACTTGCGGATGTATTCGCCCTCTTTCTCTCCGATTTCCGCAAGTTTATCCGCGTATCGGCGGCTTTTGGCATAATACAGAACATCAAAGCCAATGTTGTGTCCTTTGCGTCGTGCCTCCGCCATGATGCGGTATTTCTTTTCTGTCCCCATTTGGATGCCTGCATAATGCTGTGCAATCCGCCGCAGCATATTCCCGCTCTTTCCAATATAGACAATTTCGTTATCAACCTTTATGCAGTAAATACCTGCAAATTCATACTTTGCCGCAAGCCCCTTGCGTTTCAGCCAGTTATACGCATTATCTTCATAGTTGGGCATTAGAACTCAAAGACCGCCTTTTTCGGTTGTCTACTGGTTTGGGTCTGTCTTTTCCCTCTGCTACTGGTCGAGGGATTACAATTTCTTTGATTTGCGGCTTTTGGATTACTCCCTCCCCCGAGGTCAATCCATTATTTATCCCCGTATTATTTGGGGTATCTGTCATATTATTTATTTCTGTATTCTCTGGCAATACAGAAAGACCGACAGAGGCTTCTTGTTCGTCGCGGCACGGATTTTCTTCAAAATCCAATCCGTTTGCCGACACTTCTTTTTGCGTCTGCGTGGCGGCTTGTGGGACTTCGTAGAACTCAAAGGTATTTCCGGTGGATGGCACCAAATAGCCCCGATCTACGAGCTTATGGAACTGGTCATGGTATGTAGAGCGAGCCATACCAATGGCTTGTCTGACCGCCACAGGGGACAGAGCGACAGTATAATTGTTTGCGTTGGATGCGAGATATAGATACAACTGCAAGGCATGAGCACCGAGATCACGGGACGCGGCTTGCCAGTTTTCGTTTTTTATACCAAGGAAATCGGATGCAGCTCTTTCTCTATGAACACGCACCATTCTTTGATTGGGGAAAGTAATTGGAGGCATAATCTTTCCTCCTTACTGCCCGAGGCTGTTCAGCATATCACGCAACTGCTTCAATGCTTCATCCTCTAAACGGATGCTGATGCGGGATAATACATCTTCGGTGATTTCTCTTTTCATTTGCTCCATTTCGCGGCGGTGTTCTTCCCCCGCCATAATTTTGTTGTGTGCAAACATCAAACTCAACTGTGCTTGCATCTTTTGGTCTAATCCGCTGATAAAATAGCGGAACATATCTTCTTCACGACGATTGTAGGCCATAAAATTTTCTCCTTTTTTATATTTTTAGTATTCAAAAGTACGGGATTTGTTTTATTTTCCCTTTACTTTCTATATAAATTATACCAAAAATTTTTTGAAAAATCAAAGTAAGCCGCCATACGGCAAGCCTCAAAGCATATCCGGGTGGCGGGGGGTGTATTACGGGAAGCGGACTATTTTGCACCCCTATCCAGTTTGTGCGTGGTCTGTTCCGCCACGAAATCATGTGTAAATTCCCCGTTATCGTTGCCGCACAAGCTGATTTCCGCAAATACAGAGCGAAACGCATGGAATATCCGCGAGAACACAGGAAAACGATTTATTATCGTTCGTTTTCGCGAAAATACACAATGATTTCCGTCGTTTTCTCTTGGAATGACGCATTTCTTTGTGTATTTCGCTGATTTTATATGAAAATGTTGGAAAACACTTGAATATATATATATAGAATACAATGTATGAAAAGTTGTAATTTCGACAACTTTCATACATTTTTCTTTTTTATGGGAGGAAACAAATCATGCGTATCATTCTGGACACCGACAAGAAAACTATCACTGTTCCCCACAACTATCAGCAGAAGCTGAACGAAATGAACAAGCTGATTGCCGAGTACAGCGGCGGTGCAATGCAGCCCAAGACCTTTACCGGCTACATTGACGAAATTTGGAAAGAGTGCATCAAGAACTCCGATCAGTGCGTCGTGACCGGAAAGAAGCCCGCCTCCAAGAAGTAATATGGGAGCACCAAGAATTACTCCCGAGGAAATCGTGGAAATGCAGCGGCTCTATGCAATATTGGGAACATACGCAGCCGTGGGACGGGCAATGAACCCCAAATGGAGTGCATCTTCCGTTGCAAAGTATATAAAAATGGAAGGTGTTTCCCGCAATATCCGAATTGCCGTTGAAAATCTCTCGCGTGAGCAGAAATAATATGATACAATGGAGGCGGGAGGGGATCTTCTGCCTCTATTTGTTATAAAGGAGCAAGCAATGAAAACACTAAAATGGATAAGTATTTGTGCCGCAGTTATTGGAGTAATTGGTTATGGTGCAAATCTTCTTGTCGGCGATGGTATAACACACCCAACCCATCTTCTTACCGCATTTGCCATCCTAATCTATGCAGGACTTTTGGGCATGGTAATTGTTGGCATACATGGTCATGTAAAAAAACAGAAAGAGATTGACGAAGCAGTTGATTTCTATAAGAAAATGAAAAATGACAAGTCCAAAGAGGACTAATCCTTGGAGCGGGAGCAATCCCGCCTGTTATTTCAGTCAAAGTAGAGGTAAGCAATAATGCCGCACACAATCCACTTTGTTTCTGCAACAGAAATCGATGCAATGACAATCATTGAATTGCGGAGGCGAGTATGGGCAACTACATACAGGGGAATTTATCCTGACAGTATGATTGATAATTTTGACTATGCTTGGCATAAGGAAAAGGAACTTCAACGGATTAGACACCCCAATTATGCCGTTTATCTCATAACGAAAGATAAACAAAGTATAGGCTACCTAACTATACGAAAAACGGATAAATTAACACTCCAATCCCTGTATATTATCAACGAGTATCAGCATCAAGGCATCGGAAAGAAAGCCTTTGATTTTGTTATCAAATACCGCAAAGAAAACGATACTCATTCATTCATTTGTCATTGTGTTCCCGAAAATCACAATGCCCGGCAGTTTTACGAAAGAATGGGCGGCAGGATTATCGGGGAGGATTTGGATAATGAAGAAAGTTGGATGAACTCGGTTATTTACCAATTTGCTTTCTAAAAAAGTTTATCATCTTTGGAGCGGACACAAGTCCGCTCCATTTCTTTATGTGTTCGCAAGAGCACACCTTTACAAACACCCGAAATCACCCCGTTTTTCGTGTTCGTAATATATAAAAATAAATTTACAAATATATTCGCAAAATACTTGACATTTACGAACACTTATGATACAATACGAACAGATAAAACAAAGGGGGACGCGAACATGGACAGCCGCACCTATTATTACGCAAGAGTATCAAGCAAGGAACAGAACTTGGACAGACAGATCGCCGCTTTCAAGGCTCTTGGA
>JAZURC010000012.1:0-2272 GCA_045606005.1 Clostridia bacterium | reverse complement strand
TACCGAAAGATCCAGCTCTGCACCGCTGATCACAAAGAAAAGAGCAAACAGGGGTGAGGTCCATTTATCTGCCGCACCCATCAAATCATGGGACAAAGAACAGATATTACAGAAAACAGTACCCAGCATCATACAAACCAGTAACGAAGAAAAGCTGATATGAACGGGTCCGATATGGAAATCCAGCATGGATAAAGACGCTGTTAAAAATACAAAAGCAATGGTCAGGTTCAGACGGTTGGTGTTGGAATTAAACAGCTTTTCCAACTGGGTCAGAATCCAACCCATGATTGCACCCAAGCCTAAAGAGCAAACAATTTCAATCAAAGGATTTATGATAATTGAAATCATGTCAACTTGCCCGACAATCAAGGTTTTTGCAATACCAAAGGAAACTGCAAATATAATGAGTCCCACTGCGTCATCTAACGCAACAATGGGCAGCAGCAAATCGGTCAGAGGACCCTTTGCTTTATACTGACGAACCACCATCAAGGTTGCAGCAGGTGCAGTTGCGGTTGCAATAGCACCCAAAGTAATCAACTGAGGAACAGTCAGCTTGTCCGGCATCATCAGATGAACCACTACCAATGCCAGGTCAACAAACAAAGTGGCTGTCAAAGCCTGCAAAACACCAATAATAAACGCTTGTTTCCCCGTTTTTTTCAAGTCGTCAAGTCTGAATTCGTTTCCGATAGAGAAGGCAATAAAGCCCAGTGCTACTTCGGAAATCAAGGATAATTTGCCTACAGCTTCAGAAGAAGTAAAGCCCAGACCGTCAATATGCAATGCGCCGATACAATAAGGTCCTATCAGGACACCGGCAATCAGATATGCCGTTACAGCGGGCAGCTTCAGGGGTTTGAATGCTCTTGTCATGATCAAACCGGCAAGCAATGCAATGGAAACGGATAAAAGTGTACTCATAAAAGCACCTCTTTCTTAAAGAATTTCATGGAAAAAGACAGATTCGGACAGAAATCTGTCTTTTGATTGGTGCGGGCGAAGGGATTTGAACCCCCACGTCGTAGACACCAGAACCTAAATCTGGCGCGTCTGCCAATTCCGCCACGCCCGCATATTTTCATACATGAAAAAGGTTCCGTTTCGCCAAGATGGCGAAAGCAGAACTCCTTTTGTCATCCAAGCACAGATTATATCATAGCAGGCAGGAAATGTCAAGATTTATTTTCTGACTGTAATCACTGGGCGTACCCCTGTAGGTCGGTTAGCATCCCGATGAAGCACTTGCCCAAATTCATCTGCATATCGTACCATGGAATCATTGCTTCCATAAGGGTCCGCCAGCCAATAATTCTCACCCAAGGCTCTTTGAAATCCTCCCGCCTCATATTGGGGTAAGGTCAGCAAGGTAACTTTATCTGTGACCTTCATCCGCCAGGCATCCTGCCAAAGGGAGGCAACGGTATTGGGCTCATGGGTCCAAATCATACTATGCCACCCGTCCTCTGCCCTGTCCCGAAAAGAACTGCTCAGGCAAACCTGATAGGTCATGGGGAGTACTTTTGCGTACTCATCATCCGACAGAAATTCTGTATTCAAATACCTTCGAAGGGTGCTGTTTACCCATAAATTCTGCCCGTATTCTCCCTCTTTATCGAAAGGCAGAATATCTACAATTTCGTTACAAACCAAGGTTTTTGAGTTTTCTGTTTCGTGCAGTACCGTCCATTCATATCCGCCAAAGGAAACGGCTTTTTCGTAAGAGGGAAGGTTACAAAGAAAAGATAAAACAACTGTTACTGCAACGGGAAGAGCTGCTTTCCATTTCCACTTCGGTGCCTGAAAAACGAGAACCATTACTCCTGCGGCAACTGCAATATCTACCAAGTGAATCATAAAGAACAGATGCTTTGCCAAATCCGCCTCGCCGTTTCCTGCAATGGGCAATACCAGATTGGCACACAAGCCGACAAACAACAGTACATAAGGAATCAACAATGGTTGCAACTGTTTTTTTCGGATACAAACAATCAGCCACCAAACTACACCGATTCCCATACCAATCAAAAGCAGCCAAATTGCCCATGGAGTATAAAGAAGCTTACTGCGAAGCCGTAAATGACTCCACAAGCTATAACGTTTTGTCATCCCCATTCGCTCTGAACCGCTGTTTGCCAATGAAGGCGGACGGATGGAACCGCTGTAAGAAATGGCCCGTGACAGTTTCTGAACAAATCGTATCGGATGCTTTAAGTAAAAACCAACCACATCCCCTTTCCCGATTTGGTCAAAAAAGTGGGTTTGAAAT
>JAZURC010000011.1:0-3293 GCA_045606005.1 Clostridia bacterium | reverse complement strand
TTTTTTCTTGTCATTCACAAAATGTAAAATATAAAATGGATACTACTATCTTAAATCCGCTTGTGTTAGACCGAGTTTGTCAGCGGTCTGAGACCGTTCTGTGAACGGTCTTTTATCATATACTCCACTGCTGCTCCTTTGTAAGAAAGATGCATCAAAACAATATTCACTATAATACTATGAGCGGAATTGGGTCAGGTGCCTAATGTAAGAATAATTCTCCTGCCTGATATATGGTGCCTGCCCCAATGGTCATAACCATATCGCCGGGCTTTGCGTTTTGTTCCAGATATTCCTTGATTTCTAAAAACGTGGAAAGATAAACGGAACCCGGAATTTGTTCTGCGAGCTGAGCAGAATGAACCAGACCCGTATCCGGCTCTCTTGCGGCGTAGATATCGGTAAGAATCAATTTGTCTGCTTTTGAAAGAGCCGTGACAAACTCATCAAATAACGCTTTTGTTCTGGTGTAGGTGTGAGGTTGAAAAACGCACCACATAGTGTTATAATTTTTTTGTGTGGCTGCCGTTAAAGTTGCCTGAATTTCTGTGGGATGATGAGCATAATCGTCGTACACATCAATTCCGTTTTTGTTCCCCTTGTATTCAAACCGACGCTTTGCTCCGGTAAAATCTTCTAAATAAGCGGCTGCCTCCTTCAGGGGAATTCCTAATACATCAGCACCTGCCAATGCTGCCAGAGAATTTTTCACATTGTGCATTCCCGGAACAGGAAGGGAAACAGAGCATACCGGATTTCCTTTGCGATAAAGGGTATATTCAGTTCTGTTGCCCGTTTTGATATCTCGGGCTTCGTAATCACATCCCGCGCCAAAGGAAACAAAGGACATTCCCTCAAGGGCAGATTTAATGTTTTCATCCTCTCCGCAGGCAATGACCGTGCCGGTGGTTTGCTTTGCATACTGACGAAAAGATTGTTTAATCTGTTCAAGCCCCGAGAAATAATCCAGATGGTCCTCTTCAATATTTAAAATAAATGAAATTGTGGGATAAAAATTCAAAAAGCTGTCTACATATTCGCAGGCTTCCGTGACAAAATAATCACTTTGTCCTATCTTTAGATTGCCGTCAATATCGGGCAACTCTCCGCCTACCAGCAAGGTGGGGTCAAAATCAGCCCGCAGCAGAATGTGGGACAGCATACTGGTAACCGTGGTTTTGCCGTGAGTACCGGATATGCCCATTGAAATCGGATAATGTGCCATGATTTTCCCAAGCATGACAGGTCGTTCCCAACAGGGAATGTTTTGTTCCCTTGCATAGATAAGCTCGCAGTTGTCTTTTGCAATGGCTGCGGTATAGACAACCAAATCCGCGTTTTTGATTTCGTTTATCTGATGGGGAACATCCACACTGATTCCCCCTGCCTTTAATTTCTTAACCATATCAGACTCAGAAATATCAGATCCTGTTACTGTTACCTGATTGCTTTTTAAAATATTTGCCAATGCACTCATGCTGATTCCACCGATGCCTATAAAATGAACATGACATCCTTTTTGCATAAAATCCATATAAAACATCCTTTCTATGTAAAAAAATGGAATTTATTCGTCAAAATTGAAATAAAAAATTATTCCTACATATTATTTTATACAATTTGAACAAAAATAGCAAGTATTTTTTTCACATTTAGCCATGAAAAAAAACCAAAAAAACCATTTACTTTTTCAAAAATTTGTGTATAATAGTATATAGGGGTTAATTATGACTACAAAGATGCGGCATCCGGACGTGGTTTTTTGTCCAAGATAGAAAATCCTACAGAGGAGGAACCGTTATGCAAATTACAGACATCAGAATTCGTAAGCTGAATACTGAGGGCAAAATGAAGGCTGTAGTATCTGTTACCTTTGACGACGCTTTTGTTGTTCATGACATCAAAGTAATCGAAGGACAAGATAAGCTTTTTATTGCTATGCCGAGCCGTAAAACGCCGGATGGGGAATTTAAAGACATCGCTCATCCGATCAATGCACAGATGCGTGATATGCTGCAGGGCGTTATTTTAGAAAAGTATGAAGCAACTTTGGCTGAATCTGCGGAAATCGCAGCCGAGGAATAAATGGATCTGACCCAAAAAGACACCGGAAAACATTCCTGTGTCTTTTTCACTTTATGCAGTATCAACGATAGAATGAAAAAAATAATCGGATTGTTGTTGTATTTTCCTACTTGGCATTTTGGGAAATTTTTGATATAATAGATATATCAGAGTACATACCGAGTATGCAACCGATTGAATATGGTGATGTTTAGGGGTACCAAGTCAGAAGAAAACGTAAGACAAACAAAAATAGAAGGTTGGTCCTCCAACCGAAAGGAGAAAATTCGAAATGATACCACACAGCAGATCAATCAAGGTTTTTTCAGCAAATTCCAATCCGTCTTTGGCAAAATCTATTGCCAATATCGTAGGAGTTCCTCTGGGAACTGCCAAGGTGGGAAGATTCAGTGACGGCGAGATTTATGTTAACATAGGTGAAACCGTCCGCGGTGCAGATGTGTTTGTTGTTCAATCCACCTGTGATCCGGTGAATGACAATTTGATGGAGCTCTTAATCATGATTGACGCTTTCAGAAGAGCGTCCGCCGGCAGAATCACAGCGGTGATTCCTTATTTCGGATATGCCCGTCAGGACAGAAAGGCAAAGGCCAGAGATCCCATTTCTGCAAAGCTGGTTGCTGATTTGATTGCAACTGCAGGTGCAGACCGTGTACTGACAATGGATTTGCACGCCAGCCAGATTCAGGGATTCTTCAATGTTCCTGTGGATCATTTACTGGGGATGCCCATTCTGGCACCTTATTATAACAAAAAATTTGTTGATGATAAGGAAAATTGCATTATTGTTTCCCCTGATTTAGGAAGTGTAACCAGAGCAAGAAGCTTTGCAGAACGCCTTGAGCTTCCTATGGCAATTATTGATAAGAGAAGAACAAAGATAAATGTCAGTGAAATTATGAACATCATCGGTGATGTAAAGGGCAAGAAAGCCATTTTGGTTGATGATATGATTGATACTGCAGGAACCATTTGCAATGCAGCGCATGCCTTGAAGGAAAGAGGCGCCGCTAATGTATATGCATGCTGTACTCACGGGGTGCTGTCCGGACCTGCCATTGAGCGGATTTCCGAATCACCCATTGAGCAACTGGTTTGTCTGGATACCATTTGTCTGCCGAAAGAAAAATGTATTGACAAAATCAAAATTCTTTCCGTTGCACCTATTTTTGCAGAAGCAATCGAAAGAATTTACGAAGATTTGTCAG
>JAZURC010000010.1:0-3416 GCA_045606005.1 Clostridia bacterium | reverse complement strand
GACCCCCGCATTGTGGAGAATCCTGCGCCCATCGAGAACATCTCCTACGCGGAGCTGCGCGAGCTTGCCTACATGGGCGCATCCGTGCTGCATGAATCCGCCATCTTCCCGGTGAAGAAGGCCGGCATTCCCATCAACATCCGCAACACCAACGAGCCCATGGCCCACGGCACCATGATTCAGCCCAGCGCGGGCTATCATGCCAACCGCCCTGTCACCGGCATCGCCGGCAAGAAGCACTTCTCCACCATTCTGGTTGAAAAGGACCAGATGAACGAGATGGTGGGCTTCGCCATGAAGGTTCTGGAAATCATCGCCCGCCACGGCCTGCTGATGGAGCACATGCCCTCCGGCATCGACACCCTGTCCGTGGTGGTTTCCACCGAGCAGCTGGAGCCCTGCCGCAATGCCATCCTGCACGAGCTTCAGGAGGCCCTGCAGCCGGATTCCATCGACATCCATGATGAACTGGCCCTGATCGCGGTCGTAGGCCGCGGCATGGTCCGCCAACGCGGCAGCGCCGCACGTGTGTTCAACACCCTGTCCAAGGCCCGCGTCAACTGTAACATGATCGACCAGGGCTCCGGCGAATTGAACATCATCGTCGGCGTGGACGTAGAGGACTTCGAAATCGCCATGCAGGCGCTGTATGAAGAGTTCTTTCCCCGGTAAACAGATATGATTCCGGCTTCCCTGAACAGGGAAGCCGTTTTTTTAGTTTAAATAGTGTTGCAGCTCCTCCATTCGTGCAAGCATGGTATTTCTGCCCATGTCATACGCCCGTTGGAGTTTATCAGGATTATGCTCAATCCGTCCTACATTCAGTTTTTGCTCAGGACGAATCACAAAAACCTCACCCCGTTCCTCTTTTTGGGCAATCTCCTCAATGACTTTGTTGTATTCTTCGTGCCGTCTTTCCATGACCTCCAATATTTTCGGTTCCTTCTTCATGGCTAATTTCAGCAAAGGAAGCAAGGGTTCTTTTCTTTTCCTGTATTCCCTTGGTTGGGTCAGGACAATTACATTTTTGTCATACCCTTTCTGTTCAAAAAATGCCAGGGGGATCGGATCTGCAATCCCGCCGTCTAACAGTCTTAAGCCGTCTATCTCCACCACACGGGAGACAATGGGCATGGATGCAGAGCTCTGAAGATAAGGCAGGCAATCCCGCCCATCCTCGCACAGATAATAAAAGGGTTGACCCGTGTCTACATTTGTGGATACGGCATAAAATTTTAGGGGATTGGCGTTGAAGGTTTCGTTGTCAAACACATCCAACCTTTCCGGTAACTCACGGTAACAAAAATCTCCCCCATATAAATCTCCTGTCAGAACAAAAGAACGGATACTGCAATATCGAGGGTCCCGGCAAAAACGCTTGTTGTAACGAATGGCTCTGCCAATCTGTTTGGATTTATAATTACAGCCAAATGCCGCACCGGCTGAAACGCCCACAAGACCGTCATATTCAATTCCATGCTCCATCATCACATCAATGACCCCTGCGGTAAACATTCCACGCATGGCACCGCCTTCCAAAATCAGGCCCTTCACATAATCATCCCTTCTGTTGCTCCGTTCCGTTGTTGAAAACCAATCATTCTTTCTACATAAAACCTACAGTAAGAAGGATTCCATCTGACGGGGATTGTTGCGTATCTGCACCTGCTTTTGTTGGGTACATCTGGCAATGATACCTCTGGACAACCCCGTTGCAGTCTGCAACTGACCGATAGAAAACCGTTCCCTCAGGTCACGCAAAGCAGAATCCCGTTCCTCTTTAGAAAGATTCTTCCAACTCGAAATCCCTTGTTCACGGCAAAACAAATGAACTTGCTCCTTAACTTGACGATCCGTCAGCTTCCCGCTGGGACGAATGGTAAAATCACGGCTTTCTGACTGACGGTGAAAGGCAATCACATCCCCTTCAAACCAATGGTCAGGATACCGCTGTTCTCCTTTTTCATAAGAAGAAAAACTACTGTACTTATACCGGAAGCAATCTTCGGGCAGTTGATGAATGGAACGAATCAGGTTAGACTCATCCCCCACCTCTACAGGAGCACACTGATACCGTCCTTCTGTTACACTGCCCCGACGGTGATGTTTTCTGTTATACCAGCCCGCATAACGGGTCAGCAGACGACGCATCATCTCAGGCACCATTCCCTCTTCCGATTCACGAACAAACAGTTGAATTTCGTTAGGGAGCAAGCAATAAGCATAAACCCGAAATCCTTCCGATACCTGCTCTAACTGCTCAAGAAAATAATCATACTCCAAAGATTTTCCAAATAATTGTAATCCGTCTAATCCCCGGACTACAATATGATACATTCCCGTAGGGCTGATCACTCTTATCGGTCTGCTCAACAAAAACACTCCTTTTCCAAAAGACTTATCTCTATTATACCCCTTTTTCTTCCATTTGTCAAGACAAAACAAGACTGACCCCAAATGAATCATATGTATCCAAAAAGCCCTCGAACGGACACCTCACCAGAGCAAACCGTTTCTCTTGTTCCGTCAGAAAGTAACACCACCAATCCCCCCTCATCCGTTACGGTCAAGGCTTTTGCCGAGTATTCCGAATCCACCCTTATGACACGGACTTCTCGACCTAATGTAACACAACGCTTTCTGTATTCCTCCATAGGAAAACAGCGATTTTGTAGCAGTTCTTCATATTCTTCCATGCGGTTACAAATAGCGGAAACAAGATAATTTTTGTCCCATTCTTTTCCTGTTATCAGTTTTAACGAAGTAGCAATCTGAGCTAATTCCTTTGAAAATTTAGTCTGATTCACATTCACACCAATACCAATTACCACATGAACCATCCGTTCTGCCTCTGCCTTCATTTCTGACAAAATTCCGCACACTTTTTTCCCTTCCAGCACAATATCATTGGGCCACTTGATTTGGGGAGATAATCCCGTCACATCCTCAATGCCCTTACATACCGCCATTCCTCCACACAAGGTAAGTTTCATCACCTGGCAGGGAGGTAAATCGGGATATTCCAAGACAGAAAGAAACAAGCCTTCTCCAAAGGGGGAGTCCCATTGTCTGCCCTGTCTGCCCCGACCTTTCGTCTGATGCTCTGCCAAAAAGATGCTGCCACCCTCTGATTTTTGGCTCATACTTGCCGACCAATCATTGGTAGAGGAGGTACAGGCGCTCACATAAATCTTCCGTTCCGTTTTTAAAAGAGAGGAAATAACCTGAGGGTTGAGATACCCTTTTTTCAAACGATATCCCTTCCGAGGACAAAATTCAATTTTATAACCCGTTTTTTTTAGTTTTCTAATTTGCTTCCACACTTCTGTTCGACTCACACCCAAACGACTGCGAATTTTCTCCCCGGAGCAATATTCTGCGGATTCCTGTAACAAATTAAATAAATCCTGATTCAT
>JAZURC010000009.1:0-5504 GCA_045606005.1 Clostridia bacterium | reverse complement strand
TCACCCCTGTTTGCTCTTTTCTTTGTGATCAGCGGTGCAGAGCTGGAGCTGAATGTGTTTACAGACATTGCCATTGTGGGAATCGGTTTGGTTTATATTATTTTCCGTTCTCTGGGCAAATATTTCGGAACCTTTTTCAGTTCAAAAATGGTAAAATGCGAATCGAATATTTGTAAATATTTAGGGATTACCTTGCTACCCCAAGCGGGAGTTGCCTTGGGAATGTGTGCTACCGCAATGCAGTTAGGCGATCAAGGAAACCTGATTCGTAACATTACCCTGTTTGCGGTATTGATTTATGAAATCTTCGGGCCTCTGCTGACCAGACAGGCATTGACGGCTGCCGGAGATATTAAACCCATGCCGGAAGAAGTGAAGATGCGTCGTCAGACAAAGCTGGAGGATGCACAAAAGAAAAAAGAACAACAGTAAAATTTCGGGACGGTCTGATGACCGTCCCCTACATATTTTGGAACACTATTTGTAATCTTAAGTACAAAGGAGGAAAGCACAATGATAGAATTAAAGAACAAAGTTGTTACTTCTCTTTCTTATTGCAAAGTATTGTTAAAATGGCTTGTGATTGCCTCTGTTGTGGGGGCAATTGGCGGTGTGTTTGGAAGTGTGTTTCATATCAGCATTGATTATGCAACCGAGTACCGAACAGAATTCCCGTGGCTGATTTATTTTTTGCCTGTGGGGGGCTTAGTGATTACCTTTTTGTACCGATTGGCAAAATCCGCAGGAAATTTAGATACCAATCGGGTGTTGGATTCGGTAAAAACAGAGGAAAAGGTTCCCACCGTTATGGCACCTCTTATTTTTGTAGGCACTGTACTGACGCATCTTTTGGGCGGTTCTGCGGGACGGGAAGGTGCGGCATTGCAGTTGGGGGGAAGCATTGGCTATCGGTTGGGCAAACTATTCCGCTTAAATGAACAGGACTTACACCTGATTGTCATGGCGGGAATGAGTGCCGTGTTTTCTGCCTTGTTTGGCACTCCTTTAACGGCTCTTTTCTTTGCTCTGGAGGTAACCACCGTTGGCGTGATGCAATATGCCTCCTTTGTGCCTTGTGCCATTTCTGCTTTGATAGCGTCCGTCATTGCAAAACTGTTCGGACTTTCTCCCGTGCATTTTGACGGTATCGTTTTACCTGCCATTTCTGCAGGGGTGTTAGGAAAGCTTTTGGCATTGACCATTCTTTGTGCACTGGTCAGTATATTATTTTATACAGCCATTCATAAATGCGAGCATTATGCGGATAAATGGCTGCCCAATCCTTATCTTCGCAGTTTTACGGGAGGAGTCCTTTTGGTATGGTTGACCCTTTTGGTACAGACCCGTGATTATAACGGGGCGGGAATGGATGTGATTACCAGTGCTATGTCAGGGAACGCAAGACCGGAGGCGTTTTTATTAAAAATACTTTTTACTGCTATTACCATTTCAGCCGGATTTAAGGGCGGTGAGATTGTGCCTGCCTTCTTTGTAGGCTCTACCTTTGGTTGTGTGGCAGGTGGCTTGCTGGGACTGGACCCTGCATTTTCAGCTGCAGTGGGCTGCGTGGCGTTGTTCTGCGGTGCGGTAAACTGCCCCGTTTCTTCTTTGTTTCTTTCTTTTGAATTGTTTGGTGGAGAGGCTCTCCTTTTGTTTGCATTGGTGTGCGGAGTCAGTTTTATGATGTCCGGCTACGGGGGTCTATATAAGAGTCAGCAATTCAAGTGCTCGAAATTAGAGGCAAAATATTTTGAATAACCGCAGGTTGTACTGTATTTATAAAAATCCATGATGCAAAAATGCATTGTGGATTTTTTTGTGTTTCTAACATATAAAATAGCAAAAACTTGCCAAATCAAACAAATCTTTCAGATTCCCTTGACAAATCAAGGCTTTGGGAGTACAATAGATAGTGCACGATTTCATGTAGAGAGGGTGAAAAAGATGTATCGAATCGTGAAAAAGCAATGCCTGAATCCTACTGTAACATTAATGGAGATTGAAGCTCCTGCTATTGCAAAAGCAGCAGAGCCGGGGCAGTTCATTATTTTGCGTGTGGATGAAGAAGGAGAGCGGATTCCGTTAACCATTGCGGATTTTGACCGTGAAGCAGGAACGGTAACCATTATTTTTCAGATTGTTGGTGCTACTACTCAAAAGCTTAATGATAAAGAAAAAGGCGAATTTATCTGCGATTTTGCAGGACCTTTGGGAGTTGCCACTCATACGGAGGGTTTAAAAAAGGTAGCAGTTGTAGGGGGCGGTGTCGGTTGTGCCATTGCATACCCCATTGCAAAAAAACTGCATCATTTGGGCTGTGAGGTTCATTCCATTGTTGGCTTCAGAAGCAAGGATTTGCTTATTTTAGAGGAAGAATTTAAGGCAGTGTCCGATAAAATGGTGATTATGACCGACGACGGAAGCTACGGTTCCAAGGGCCTTGTTACCGATGCGTTAAAGGGTCTTTTGGATGAAGGACAAAAGTACGATCAGGTGATTGTAATCGGTCCTTTGATTATGATGAAATTTGTTTGTAAGCTGACAAAAGAATATAGCGTAAAAACCATTGTCAGCATGAATCCTATTATGATTGACGGTACGGGAATGTGTGGCGGATGCCGTTTGAGCGTAGGCGGTGAAATGAAGTTTGCTTGTGTGGACGGCCCTGATTTTGACGGACATCTGGTGGATTTTGATGAAGCCATAGCACGCTCCTCTATGTATCGTGGATTTGAACAGCATGAAAGAGAAAAGACTTGTAACTTATTTAAGAAGGAGGCACAGGTATAATGGCGAATATGTCTCCCAAAAAAAATCCCATGCCTTCTCAGGAGGCAACGGTCAGAAGCTGTAATTTCAAAGAGGTTGCCTTGGGGTACACCGAAGAAATGGCGGTTGACGAAGCACAAAGATGTTTAAATTGTAAACATAAGCCTTGTGTGAACGGCTGTCCTGTTTCCATTGACATCCCCCGCTTCATTGCAGAGGTGGCTAACAAAAATTATGAGGGTGCTTATGAGGTGATTTCTCAATCAAGCTCCTTACCCGCGGTTTGCGGCAGAGTTTGTCCTCAGGAAAATCAGTGCGAAAAGAACTGTGTTCGTGGAATCAAAGGAGAGGCTGTGGGAATCGGCCGTCTGGAGCGGTTTGTTGCGGACTGGCATAACAATCAGGAAAATGCAAAAAAAGAAAAGCCTGTGTCCAACGGCCATAAGGTTGCCGTTGTGGGCTCCGGTCCTTCCGGTCTTGCCTGTGCAGGCGAGTTGGCGTCTAAGGGTTATGAAGTAACCGTGTTTGAAGCCTTGCATCTGGCAGGAGGCGTGCTGATGTATGGAATTCCCGAATTCCGTTTGCCAAAATCCATTGTGCAAAAAGAAATTCAAGGCTTAAAAGAAATGGGCGTTAAGATTGAAACCAATATGGTCATTGGCAAAGTCATGTCTATTGACCAGTTGATGGAAGATGGATTTGAGGCTGTGTTTGTAGGCACCGGTGCAGGACTTCCCCGCTTTATGGGAATTCCCGGGGAAAATTTAAAGGGTGTGTATTCTGCCAACGAATTTTTAACCCGTGTCAACCTGATGAAAGCTTACGATAAGGAAAATGCGACCACACCTGTTCAGGATGCCAAGCATGTGGCGGTTGTGGGCGGCGGAAATGTTGCTATGGATGCGGCTCGGTGTGTTCTCAGAATGGGAGCGGAAAGTGTTTCGATTGTATATCGACGCAGCGAAAAAGAGCTGCCTGCCCGAGCAGAAGAAGTGGAACACGCAATGGAAGAAGGCATTCGGTTTGAATTTTTAACCAATCCTTTGGAAATCAAAGGAGAGGACGGTTGGGTCAGTGGTATGGTTTGCCAGAGAATGGAATTAAGCCAGCCTGATGCGTCGGGACGTGCAAGACCCGTGCCCGTTGAAGGAAGCGAATTTGAACTGAGCGTAGATTGTGTGATTATGTCTATCGGTACCTCTCCCAATCCATTGATTAAGTCCACTACAGAGGGACTTGACACAACAAAATGGGGCGGTATTATTGTAGAAGAAACAACCGGTCTTACCTCCCGTGAGCATGTATATGCCGGCGGGGATGCGGTAACCGGTGCGGCAACAGTCATTTTGGCAATGGGAGCCGGAAAACAAGCGGCAAAAGCCATTGATGAGGAATTAAACAAAAGATAAAGGAGTTACTGAAATGGAGATGACATTCAGATGGTACGGCGAAAGCGACCCTGTTACATTGGAACAGATTCGTCAGATTCCCAATGTAACCGGAATTGTAACCGCAATTTATGACGTACCTGTAGGGGAAGTATGGCCCAAAGAAAAGATTATGGAACTGAAAAAGACGGTTGAGGATGCAGGATTGCACATTTCTGCGATTGAAAGTGTGCCGGTGCATGAAGATATTAAGTTGGGGAAACCCACCCGTGACCGTATGATTGAAAATTATTGCACTACCCTGCGGAATCTGTCGGACGCGGGAATTAAAATAGTTTGCTATAACTTTATGCCTGTGTTCGACTGGACAAGAACCGATTTGGCATTTGATTTGCCGGACGGCTCCAACGCACTGATCTATGATGATGATACGATTGCAACATGGGATATTACAAGCGAGGATGTATCCCTTCCCGGATGGGACGCAAGTTATACAAAGGAGCAGATTCGTGGGGTCATGAATGAATACAAGGCAGTGGACGAAGAAACCTTGTGGAAACACTTACAATACTTCCTGGAACGGGTCATTCCTGTTGCAGAAGAGGTTGATGTCAAAATGGCAATTCATCCCGATGATCCCCCCTGGAGCATTTTCGGTTTGCCCAGAATTATTACCAATAAAGAAAATTTAGAGCGGGTTTGTAAACTGGTTGACAGTCCTTATAGCGGTCTGACTCTTTGCTCCGGTTCTCTGGGAGCGAACAGCGAGAATGATATTGCTGATATGGTTCGGTATTTTGGAGGTATGGGAAAAATTCATTTTGCTCACATAAGAAATGTCAAGCGCACAGGCGGCCGCTCCTTTGAAGAAGCTGCACATGCCTCTAATTACGGAAGTCTTGATATGTATGAAATTATGAAGGCATATCACGAAGTTGGCTTTGACGGTCCTGTTCGTCCTGACCATGGAAGAATGATCTGGGGCGAAACAGGAAAACCCGGTTACGGGTTGTATGACCGTGCTTTGGGTGCTACATACTTGAACGGCTTGATGGAAGCTATTGAAAAGAACGACACATAACAAAAAAGGGACTTTACAGTCCCACAGCTTGATGACAAAGTCATCAAGCTGAGCAGACGCTGAAAAACGAAGTGTATATTTTGTCAAAACGAATCGCAGACAGTACGAGGGTACGGCAAGTGTTTGTTTTGACAAAAAACAAGCAACCGTCAGGAAAATCAAATGTTTTCCTGACGGTTTTTTCTTGTCATTCACAAAATGTAAAATATAAAATGGATACTACTATCTTAAATCCGCTTGTGTTAGACCGAGTTTGTCAGCGGTCT
>JAZURC010000008.1:0-13586 GCA_045606005.1 Clostridia bacterium | reverse complement strand
TTGCTTCGGAGCGGAACAAGCATTGGTGCGAATATTCACGAAGGAAATTACGCAGCAAGCCGTGCAGATTTTATCAATAAGTTTCAAATAGCATTGAAGGAGTGTTATGAAACAGAGTATTGGCTCAGCATTTTTAAAGAGACCGATATTATTTCAGAAGAAGAGTACAAACTATTGTACACACAATGCAGTAAAATTCGAAGAATGTTAACGGCATCTGTTTCAACCACAATGTTTCCAAAGGAAACAATTCACGGAGCGAAGCGAGAATTCATGACAGCTTTGCTGTCAATTCGTGCAAGTTATACTTGCAATTCACTATATAAGGGAGTGTTTTTATGCAAGAATTGATTATGGTCAAATGCGGTGAAATTATATTAAAAGGATTAAACCGCCACATTTTTGAAGAACGATTGGAGAAGAATATTAAGTACCGTTTGCGGGGACTTGGAAAAATTAAGGTCCGCCGTGCACAGGCAACCATTTACATTGAGCCGGAAGACAGCAGTGATGTGGATAAAATGATAGAACGGTTGCAACGGGTGTTCGGGATTGTGAATATTGCCCGTGTATATCGGGTGGAAAAGGATATGGATAAAATCTGCGAGCTTGCCCTCTCCCTTATGAAGGAAACGGAAGCAAAAACCTTTAAGGTAGAGGCAAAGCGGAGCGATAAAAAATTTCCCTTAAATTCTCCCCAAATTTGTGCCAGAGTGGGAGAAGCAGTGTTTGAGGGAATCCCTGAAATTGAAGTGGATGTCAAAAACCCCGATACCGTGCTTTGGGTGGAAATCCGTGATATGGAAGGGTATGTATATACGGATAAAATCAAGGGAGCAGGCGGTATGCCCACAGGCTGTAACGGAAAAGCAACCCTGCTTTTGTCAGGAGGAATTGACAGCCCCGCCGCAGGCTATATGATTGGAAAGCGGGGGGTGGAGTTAAACGCCGTCCATTTCCACAGCTATCCCTACACCAGCGAGCGTGCCAAGGAAAAGGTGATTGAGTTGGCAGAAATCATGGCAAGCTGGTGCGGAACCATGGATTTGTATATTGTTCCCTTTACCGAATGTCAGCTTGCAATCAACCAGAACTGTCCTTCTGATGAAGGAACCATTCTCATGCGTCGGATGATGGCACGGATTGCCCAGAAAATTGCTAAAAAGACGGATTCTCATGCCCTGGTCACAGGGGAAAGCGTGGGTCAGGTGGCAAGCCAGACCATTTACAGTTTAGAGGTCACCAATCAAGGTCTTGAGTTGCCCGTGTTCCGTCCCTTAATTGGAATGGACAAGGATGAAATCGTTACCGTTGCACGAAAAATCGGAACCTTTGAAACCTCCATTTTGCCGTATGAGGATTGTTGTACCGTGTTCGTGGCAAAGCATCCCAAAACCAAGCCTGTGTTGGCGGACATTTTGAAATCGGAGGAAGCCCTTGAGTATGATGCCTTGATTGAAAGAGCCGTAGAGCAAACGGAAGTCATTAAAATTGCAGGAGTGAAATCGGATGAATGCTGAAATCATTGCAGTAGGAACAGAGCTTTTGTTGGGAAATATTGTGAATACCAATGCCCAATACCTGTCAGAAAAACTCAGTGAGGCGGGGATTGATGTGTATTACCAAAGCGTGGTGGGAGATAATCCCCACCGCCTGAAGGCTTGTTTACAGCAAGGCCTGGAGCGTGCGGATTTACTGCTTATTACAGGAGGGCTGGGACCCACACAGGATGATTTGACCAAGGAAACTGCGGCAGAGCTGATGGGTTTTTCCTTGGAATTGCATGAGCCAAGTCTTGAGCGGATGCGTGCCTATTTTAAGGCTGTCAACCGCCCCATGACCCCCAATAACAAAAAACAGGCAATGATGCCAAAAGGGGCAACTGTGATGAAAAACGATTGCGGCACTGCTCCCGGCTGTGTGATGGAGCGGGACGGAAAAACGGTGATTTTGTTGCCCGGTCCCCCGATTGAAATGAAAACAATGTACGAAAGAAGCGTCCGACCCTTTTTGTTACAAAAGTCTGATTCGGTCATCCGTTCCCGCACCATGCATTTGTTCGGTATCGGGGAATCAAAGGCAGAAAGCCTGATTGCAGATTTGATTCGGGAAAGTGAAAATCCCACCATTGCCCCTTATGCCAAGCTGTGCGAGGTACATCTTCGTCTGACGGCAAAAGCGAAAAACGAGGCAGAGGCGGAAGAGATGCTGGATAAAACCGAAGAAAAAGTATCTGAAATCTTAGGGCAGTATTGCTATGGCTACGACGAGGACGATTTGGAGACCGTGGCGGTGCATACCTTAATGGAGCAAGGAAAAACCTTAGCCGTGGCAGAGTCCTGTACGGGAGGGATGATTGCCAAAATGATTACCGAGGTGGCAGGCTCTTCAAAGGTGTTCACCCACGGATATGTGACCTACGCAAACGAAGCAAAGGAACAGATGCTTGGGGTAAAGAAAAGTGCTCTTGAACGGTATGGTGCGGTCAGTGAAACGGTGGCAATGCAGATGTGTCGGGGAGCAAGAAAAGGTTCGGGAGCTGACTATGCCCTGTCTGTGACAGGCGTTGCAGGGCCGGGAGGGGGAACGGACAAAAAACCCGTAGGGCTTGTGTATATAGGATTGGCAACTCCCAAAGGTGTTCGTTGTAAAAAGTTATTATTGTCAGGTTCAAGAGATAAAATCAGAACCCAAACCGCCATGAATGCATTGGCTATGCTGATTGGGGAATTGCAGAAGGAAAAGGAAACCAAATCCTAGGGATTTGATTAGGGAATAGTGAAGAAGGAATAGTGAAGAGGTGTGGTGGAAAATCTTTCGATTTTCTTTGATTTTTTGACACCCGACCAATCGCTACGATATGTCGGCACAGAGGCGGCTTTGCCGCTAAACGCCACTTGAGGGCGATTGATGTTTACGACAGAAACGAATTCACAAATTCAAAAAAATTTATAAAAACAATTGAAATCACCCCCTAAATTTGATATAATGAAGAAAATACCCTAAGGAGGAAATGAAAATGGCAGGAAACGAAGAAAAACAAAAGGCTTTGAGAGAAGCCATAGGACAAATAGAAAAGCAGTTTGGGAAAGGGGCGGTCATGCGTCTGGGGGAAAATACCCATATGCAGGTGGACACCATTTCCACCGGTATTTTAAGCCTTGACCTTGCCTTGGGAATCGGAGGTCTGCCCCGTGGCAGAATCATTGAAATATACGGACCCGAATCCTCCGGTAAAACCACCGTTGCCCTTCATGCCGTAGCGGAGGCACAAAAGGCAGGTGGCGAGGTTGCTTTTATTGATGCAGAGCATGCTCTTGACCCTGTTTATGCAAAAAAATTAGGGGTAAAAATAGATGATTTGTTTGTTTCCCAGCCTGATACGGGAGAACAGGCGTTGGAAATTACCGAAGCCTTGGTGCGAAGCGGTGCCATTGATGTGATTGTTATCGACTCGGTTGCCGCCCTTGTTCCCAAAGCGGAAATTGACGGAGAAATGGGAGATTCTCATGTGGGTCTGCAGGCAAGACTTATGTCCCAGGCATTGAGAAAATTAGCAGGTGTTATCGGCCGCTCCAATACGGTTGCCATTTTTATCAATCAGTTGCGTGAAAAAGTAGGGGTGATTTACGGAAACCCTGAAGTGACAACAGGGGGACGTGCCCTGAAATTCTATTCCTCTGTTCGGATGGAAGTGAGAAAAGCGGAGGTCATCAAAAACGGAACAGAGATGGTGGGCAGCCATACCAGAGTGAAAATTGTGAAAAACAAGGTGGCACCTCCATTTAAGGAAGCCCATTTTGATATTATGTATGGCGAAGGGGTATCCAGAGAAGGCATGGTGCTGGATTTGGCAGCAGACCTTGGCTTTGTGAAAAAGAGCGGAGCCTGGTATTCCTTAAACGAAGAACGAATCGGTCAGGGGCGTGATAATGCCAAGAAGTACTTACAGGAAAACCCCGACATTTATGCCATGTTAGAAAAACAGGTCCGTGACCATTATGCAAAGACCGAGGAATCGGGCAACGAGAATGAATAAGATTACCATTACCGCCCTTGAGCCTCAGAAAAGGCATCCTAACAGACGGTCGGTGTACGGAAACGGAACCTTCTTATTCGGATTGGATGAGGAAACCTGTGTCAAATCGGGTATCCGTACGGGAAACACTTATTCTCCCGAGGAACTGGAGGAAATTCGACAAGAGGCGGAGTTTGCAGATGCAAAGCAGTATGCCTTCCGCTTGCTTTCCCGAAAAAGCTACAGTATTTATCTCATGAAGAAAAAACTTTGGGAGCGGGACTATTCTTCGGATGCGGCAGAAAAAGTGATTGCATTGCTTTGTGAGTTGGGATACTTAAATGACGAGGACTACGCACGAAGCTTTATCCACGATGCCGTCAGTTTACGGAAAAAGGGAAAACGGCTTGTGTTACAGGAGCTATCTTTGAAAGGAATTTCAAAGGAGTTGGGAGAGAGGCTTTGGGAGGAGCAGGAAATCCCTGAGGATTTGCTGACAGGATTGATAGAGAAAAGGCTAACAGACCCCTCCGACCCTAAATGTGTCAAACGAACCTTTGACTACTGTATTCGACGGGGATATGGCTATAGCGAGGTGGCACAAGCCATGAGAGACTATACAGAATGTGAATGAAAGAGGCAACATACATGAAAAAAATTGCGTTAATTTCCCTTGGCTGTCCCAAAAATCAGGTAGACAGCGAAATTATGTGGGGATTGCTTGCAAACAAGGGATATGAATTGACGGATGACCCGTCGGAGGCTCACTGGATTATTGTGAATACCTGCGGATTTATCGGACCGGCAAAGGAAGAATCCATTCAGGCAATTTTAGAGGCAGCAGAGTATAAAGAAACAGGAAAATGTGAGAAACTTGCGGTGACAGGCTGTCTTGCTCAGCGATATCAAAAGGAGATATTGGAAGAGCTTCCTGAAATTGATGTGGTAACAGGGACGGCAGACTATCATCATATTGTTACCCTGTTGGAAGAAGATATTAAAGAACAGTTTGGAGATATTGACCTCTCCCCTGATTACAGTGTCTTACCTCGAGTGAACTCCATGCCCTTTTATACGGCATACTTAAAAATTGCGGACGGATGCGACAATCATTGTACCTATTGCGTCATTCCCTCTATTCGGGGGAAATACCGAAGCCGTCCCTTGGAGGAATTGGTGACAGAGGCGGAAGAACTGGTAAATGCAGGGGTACGGGAGCTGATATTAGTGGCACAAGACACCACCGCCTATGGTAAGGATTTATACGGCGAGCCAAAGCTTGCAGTATTGATGGAGCGGTTGTGCCAAATTCCTGACCTTCATTGGCTTCGGTTCCATTACGGATATCCGGAAGGGATCACGGAGGAATTGCTCCAAGTCATTTTGAAAAACCCCAAGATATGCCAATATTTTGATTTACCCATTCAGCACTGCAACGACAGGGTGTTAAAGCGAATGGGCAGACGGTGCAGCAAACCGGAATTAACTCAACTGTTTGCAAGAATCCGTGAACTGATGCCCCATGCGGCACTTCGGACATCGGTCATTGTGGGCTTTCCCGGTGAAACCGAGGGGGAATACGAGGAGCTTTGTGAATTTGTTGAAACGATTGGGTTTGACCGAATGGGTGTTTTCTGTTTTTCTGCTGAGGAAGGAACGCCTGCGGAAAAGCTGTCTGACCAAATTGATGAGGATGTAAAGGAGCAAAGACGGGAGAACCTGATGCTTTGCCAGAGCAGAATTTCCCTTGCCAACAATCAGAAAAAATTAGGAATGCGGTTAGAGGTACTGGCAGAAGGCTTTGATGAAGAACGGTGCCTGTACTTCGGAAGAACGTCTGCCGACTCGGTGGAGATTGACGGTTGCGTGTACTTTGGCAGTATGGAAGAGGTGTCCCCCGGAGCATTTGTAACGGTGGAAATAGAAGATGCAGATGAATATGATTTATACGGAAGGATGTGTCAGGTATGAATTTACCAAACAAATTGACGATTGTAAGAATTATAATGATTCCCTTGTTTATGGTGTTTCTGCTGTGCGGATTCTGGAAAACGGCAGGGGTTATCTTTGCCCTTGCTTCTTTCACTGATTTTCTGGACGGTCAGATTGCAAGAAAACAAAATCTTGTTACCACCTTTGGCAAATTTGCAGACCCGTTGGCGGACAAATTGCTGACCGCCTCTGCCTTTCTTTGCCTGATTGAGGTGGCGGGAATGTATTCCTGGATTGCATTTGTAATTATCGCAAGAGAATTTATTGTAACAGGACTTCGGTTGATTGCCATGTCCGAAAACCGTGTGTTAGCGGCAGGACGGGGAGGAAAAATCAAAACAGTGGCACAAATGCTGTCAGTTTTAGCCATTCTCTTTTTCGGTATCACCGGTGTATGGATGAATGTGATTATGATTTTTGTGGCGGTGTTAACGGTGTACTCAGGTATGGTGTACTTAATCGAAAATCGGGATTTGTTAAAGGTAAAATAATATGAAGGAACTATATTCCCAGCTTTATAAACTGTTTGACGATTGCACTCCTTTGAAAGCAGATTGCGGCCGTGCCTGTAACGGTGCTTGCTGTACGGACGAGGGGGGCGAGGGAATGCTCCTTTATCCCGGTGAGCAGGTGATGCTGAGAGAGGCAGATTTTCTCACCCTGACGGACAGTGCATTTACGGTGGATGGGAAATCCGTCCCCATTGCCCTTTGTAAGGGGAGCTGTGAGCGAACACTCCGACCCCTTGCCTGTCGGATTTTCCCCTTGTTTCCTTATGTAAAATCAGGGAGCCGTCCTGTCATCATTATGGACCCCCGTGCCAATGCCGTTTGCCCCATTGCAAGAGTGATGAAGCCAAAAGGTTTGGAAAAACCCTTTGTCAGACGGGTGACGTTAGCGGCAAAACTGTTGTATCAGTTCCCTCAAACGAGGAAATTTATGGAAGAACAGAGTGAATTATTGGATGATATGTGCGGTTCTTATGAAATTTTAAGCAGAATTTTATCAGATTGACAGAAAATATGAAAATTTAAAAAATTTCTATTGACGGAACTGAGTTTTTAAGATATGATATAGAAAAGCCTATCCCTCGGAGCAAGAGAAGGCTGGACAGAATGAATGTAAAAACAGTAGAGGAGGTGAAAACACCATGGAATTTGAAACAATCAAACAAATTATCGTAGACCAGCTGGGTGTTGATGAAGCGGATGTGACAATGGAAGCTTCTTTTGTGGATGACCTGGGTGCTGATTCTCTGGATTTGGTGGAGCTGGTTATGGCAATGGAAGACGAGTTCGGAATGGAGATTCCGGATGAAGATGTGGAAGGAATCCATACTGTGGCCGATGCGGTTAATTATGCAAAGGCAAATGCATAAAGTACATAAAAGCTTGCGCTCTTATGTGTAACACATGATCATTTTTTGGGCAACCGATTCGGTTGCCCGTAATTTTAATAAAATGTTTGTTTGAAGATGCGATTTGTTTTATTCTAATTCAAAAGGTGATTCTATGAAACAATTAGGCTATACCTTTCGCCGACCCGAGCTTCTTCGGGAAGCGCTGACCCACAGCTCTTATTGCAACGAGCGTCAAAAAACAGAGTCTTGCAATGAACGGCTTGAATTTTTGGGGGACGCAGTACTGGGACTGGTAACGGGTCAGTATTTATATGAAACCTATTCTCATCAGATGGAGGGGAAATTAAGCAAACTCCGCGCAGCGGTAGTGTGCGAAAAAACCCTGGCAAAGCTTGCACGGGAATTGGGACTGGGAGAGGCATTGTTGTTGGGTCATGGTGAGGAAAAAACAGGGGGACGAAACCGTGACTCCGTTCTTTCCGATGCCTTTGAAGCGGTGATTGCCGCCATTTATTTAGACAGTGATTTAGATACGGTTCGGGAGTGGATTTTAGCCCGTCTGGTGCCTGAAATCCGTCTGGCAGAGTCACAGCCTGCGCGGGATTACAAAACTACCTTGCAGGAAATTCTGCAGAAGAAAAGCCGAAAACCCTTGGGATACCGTGTTGCGGATGTCACGGGTCCTGACCACAAGCGGGAATATACCGTAGAGCTTTTGTGGCAAGGCCGTGTGTTAGCGACGGGTGTTGCAGGAAGTAAAAAGCAGGCAGAGCAAAAAGCGGCTCAAAAAGCGTTGGAGGAGCGGTCCTTTGAAACATTATAACATTCCTATTTTCATTCCCCATCTGGGTTGTCCCCACAACTGTATTTTTTGCAATCAGAAGAAAATCACAGGACAAAGCACCCCCTGTACCTTGGAGGATGCCGAAAAAGAAATGGAACGCCATCTTTCTTTTTTGCCTGAAGGGGATGTTGAAATTTCCTTTTTTGGCGGCAGTTTTACCGCCATTCCTGTTACGGAACAAGAGGAATTTTTGTCCTTGGCACAGCACTATGTGAAAAAGGGACAGGTGAGAGGGATCCGTCTTTCCACCCGCCCGGATGCGGTGGATTGGGATACCTTAGAGCGGTTACAGTATTACGGGGTGACCACGGTGGAATTGGGTGTCCAATCCTTTTGTGATGAAGTGTTAAAAAAAGCCGGCAGAGGTCATACGGCTGATTGTGCGGTTCGGGCATGTAAACGGGTGAAGAAAGCAGGCTTTTCCTTAGGAATTCAGCTTATGTGCGGATTGCCACAAGATACCCTTTCCTTTGATTTGTACTCTGCCCAACAGGCAAGAAAGTTAGGGGATTTTGTAAGAATCTATCCTGTTCTGGTGCTGAAAGATACTCCTTTGGAAGATTGGTATCGTGAGGGGCAGTATTCCCCCCTGTCTTTGGAGGAAGCGGTGGAGCGAACGGCACAGATGAAGGAAGTGTTATCCCCCATTCCCGTGATTCGGACAGGGCTTTGTACTGAGGATTTGAAGGAGGAGGATGTGGCAGCAGGGCCCATGCATTCTGCCTTTGGAGAGCTGGTGGACGGACGGATTTATGACAAAAAAGTGCGAGATTTTCTGTCGGAACAAAAGACAGAAGGTCAGACTTTGGTGATTTTTGCCCCCAAACAGGAGCAGTCCAAACTCTCGGGACATAAAAAATTCAATCTGATTGGGTGGAAACGGGATTATCAACTGAACCGTATTCGCTTTTTGAATAGCGAATCAGTTGCTTTTTCTTTAAAAAAGGAATAAAAAAGGGGTCAAATGTAAATAATTTGTAACAAACAAAAGGATTGTAAAAAACTTTTCTTGTTCAAAATTACAGATTTTTTCCAAATAAGATATTTTTTTCACAAACCCCTTGCATATTTTCTTATTTTATTGTAAAATAGAAACTAGCGAAGTTTATTAAAATTATTTTTTAGGAGGTAATTCTAATGTCAGTAAAAGTTGCTATTAACGGATTCGGACGGATTGGCCGTCTGGCATTCAGACAGATGTTTGATGCAGAAGGATATGAGGTTGTTGCAAACAACGACTTGACAAGCCCTGAAATGCTTGCACATCTGTTAAAGTACGATTCTTCTCAAGGCAGATATAAATACTGCGACAGCGTAGTAGCCGGTGAAGATTCCATTACCGTAAACGGTAAGACCATCAAAATTTATGCAGAAAAAGATGCTAAGGATCTTCCTTGGGGTCAAATCGGAGTAGATGTAGTTCTGGAATGCACAGGCTTCTACACCTCTAAAGAAAAGGCTTCTGCTCATATCGAAGCAGGCGCAAAGAAGGTTGTTATTTCTGCTCCTGCAGGAAAAGACCTGCCTACCGTTGTTTTCAATGTAAACCATGACATTTTGAAGGCTGAAGACACTGTTATTTCTGCAGCTTCCTGTACTACAAACTGCCTGGCTCCTATGGCTAAGGCTCTGAACGACTATATGCCCATTAAGAGCGGTATCATGAGCACCATTCATGCTTATACCGGCGACCAGATGACCTTAGACGGTCCTCAGAGAAAGGGCGACAAGAGACGTTCCCGTGCAGCTGCTGTGAATATCGTTCCTAACTCCACCGGTGCTGCAAAAGCAATCGGTCTGGTTATTCCTGAATTGGACGGCAAGCTGATCGGTTCTGCTCAGCGTGTTCCCACTCCTACCGGTTCTACCACTATTCTGGTAGCTGTTGTTGACGGTAAGGCTACTGTTGAAGGAATCAATGCTGCTATGAAGGCTGCTGCTAACGAATCCTTCGGTTACAATGAAGACGAAATCGTATCCAGCGACGTAATCGGAATGACCTATGGTTCTCTGTTTGATGCAACCCAGACAATGGTTGTTGACAACGGTGACGGAACCAGCCAGGTTCAGGTTGTATCCTGGTATGACAATGAAAACTCTTACACCAGCCAGATGGTAAGAACCATCAAATATTTTGCTGAAGTAAAATAAAGCGAAACACAAATCGGAAAACCGCTGAGGAATCAGCGGGTTTTTGTTTTCTTAAAAAATTTTTATTCTTTCTATTGATAAATCAGGAGAATTGTAGTATAATAATAAGGTAACCGTGATTTCAGTCCGCCTTGGCGGTTGAAATACCAAAGTCGCACAGCCGGGGAGGTAGCGGTGCCCTGAACTTGCAATCCGCTGTAGCAAGGGTGATGTTCTTTCTCGGGTTATGCTTGTATGGTCAGTCCTTATGAATCGGTGTTGAGATTTGGGTCCTGTGCAACACATGGTCTGTGAACCTCGTCAGGTCGGGAACGAAGCAGCGATAAGCAGTCTGATGTGTGTGCCTCAGGGTCGCCTGAGTTGAGTCGTTTCATAAGACAACGCATGGAAGCATAATTCAAAAAAGAACGTGCGGCTTTTTTTAAAAAAGAAACAAAGGAGATTCCAATGGAATATCAGGCTTTGTATCGGAAGTGGCGTCCTTCTACCTTTTCTGAAATTGTAGGGCAGGAGCATATTACCGCCACTTTACAAAACGAAATTAAATTAGGCAAAATTGCTCAAGGGTATCTGTTCTGCGGTCCCCGCGGAACAGGGAAAACCACCACCGCCCGTGTTCTTTCCAAGGCGGTGAATTGCTTGCAGCCGGAAAACGGAAACCCTTGTAATCGGTGTCGGGTGTGTCAGGGAATTGCCGACGGCAGTTTGATGGATGTTGTGGAAATTGATGCGGCAAGTAATAACAGCGTGGAAAACATCCGAACCATTAACAGTGAGGTTTCCTATCTCCCTTCGGGTATGACCTATAAGGTGTATATCATTGACGAGGTACATATGCTTTCTATCAGTGCCTTTAATGCACTGTTAAAAACCCTGGAAGAACCTCCTTCTCATGTGATTTTTATTTTGGCAACCACGGAAAGTCATAAAATTCCCGCTACCATTCTGTCCCGTTGTCAGCGGTTTGATTTTAAACGTGTCAGCCGTAATCCCATGCTGGAGCGGTTGCAAATTGTGGCACAAAATGACGGGATTTCCATTTCGGAGGATGCCCTGTCTTTGATTATGAAATCGGCGGACGGCTCTATGCGTGATGCCCTGTCCTTGCTTGACCAGTGTGCCTCGGGCAGAACCGAGGAAATTGATGCGGACTGGGTCAGAACTGTCACAGGGGGAACGGAAAACAGCCGTATGCTTTCTTTAGGCGGTGCGGTGTTAAATTACGAAACGGAACAGGTATTACAACAGGTACGCAAGGACTTGGAAAAAGGCTATGAGCCGGTGCGGATTCTGGAAGGCCTGATGGAATATTGTAAGGATTTGATTGTTTGTAAAAGCAGCGGTGCACCTGCCCAGTTGATTGATATGTCCGCCACAGAGCTTGCTCTTTTGTCCGCTCAGGCAGAGGGGGTATCCATGGCACGGTGCTTACAGGCCATGGAGGTGCTGTCAAAGGCGTATGAAACCACCCGTTGGGCCAAAAATACCCGATTGATTCTGGAAATGGCGCTGATTCAGTTAAGTCACCCAAAAGCCGAGGGAACCAATCTTCTTTCCCGTGTGGAACGGCTGGAAGCTATGATAGAGGGGACAGAGGAAATGGTGACGAAAAAGGTTCCCGTGCCTGAAATCAAAGAAACGGAAGAACCACCAAAACCGAAGGAACCGCCAAAGAAGGCGGAGCCTGAAACGACCGTAGAACCTGCACCTGTTCCCCAAGAGGGGCAAAGGGCAGACTTGATGCCTTACTGGGCAGATATTTTGCAGGAAATTGAGCGAGGGGGAAATCCCCTGTTAAGCGGTGCGTTGCGGTCAGGAGAGTTTCGCGTCAAAGGGGAAACCTTGTATTTACTGGATTTACTTCCTATGCTTGACACTCCCGAGAACAAGCTTTCGGTCAAACAAGCGGTCAAGGAAATAAGCGGAGCGGAAGTCAATGTGGTTTTTGTTCCCTTAGGGCAGTCTGTTCCTGAGGATGTCCCCCCCATGCAACAAAAAAGAGAGGACCCTCTACAGAAAATGGCGCAAGAGCTGTCAGATAAAATTAATATCATTTCTTAAATAAAACATTTTAATAAAGGAGTATCAGAAAATGGCAAAAGGAAGATTCCCCGGGATGCCCATGGGCGGCGGAAATATGAACAACATGATGAAACAAATTCAGAAAATGCAAAAGGAAATGGAGGAAGC
The DNA here is from genome assembly GCA_045606005.1 of Clostridia bacterium. GTDB lineage: Bacteria > Bacillota > Clostridia > HGM11514 > HGM11514 > SIG438. The sequence goes on along the minus strand of JAZURC010000008.1, from coordinate 1,031 downwards.
ACAAAATCAGCTTCAGGAACAAACCTACGAAGCAACGGCAGGCGGCGGTGCGGTAAAAGCGGTTGTGTCGGGAGAAAAGCGGCTGACCGAAATTCAGATTGCCCCCGAGGTGGTGGACCCTGATGATATCGAAATGCTCAACGACCTGATTGTGGCAGCGGTGAACGAAGCATTGACTGCGGCAGAATCGGATGCGGTGTCTAAGATGAGCCGATTTACCAGTGGGTTGGATATGAAGGGATTGTTCTAACGAACAGTTTTATTCGCCTGTCGGCGAGTGTTATTGCGATGCAGTGATATTCGCTTTGCGAGTGGTATTGCTTTTGGACACTTGTCCATTCTGCACGATTTTTCCCCAACCGAATAAAAAAGAGCTGTAGTGTTACTATAGCTCTTGTTTTTTTATGTAACTATCAACCGAAATCGTGACAGGGACCTGGATTGAGGTTATATTTATAAAAAATTTTCACAATTTCTTCTACAATTTCAAAATCATTGTTAGGGTCGTAAAAGTCCGATTGTGTTTGCAAAACATTTTGAATTTCTGCTAATGCTCGAATGGCAACCGTGTCTGCCATCTTCGTTTCGTCCAGTTCTAAATAACGGTCAAGATTTTCTTCCATCATGGCAATCAACGATTCGATTATCAGTTCTTTTTTTATGCTCATTGGTACATCCTCCTTAAAATAAAAAAGTGCGCTGTTCCCCACAGGGACAACGCACCAAAAATGCATTACCCTGCGTGTGTCGCACAAGCTATAATCTTTACCCAAAAAGAATGCAGCAAACAGAGAATGCATTTTTCACAAATAGCATTCTTTCAGGTAATAAAAAATATTCACTTGTGCGACAAGTAAATTATACCATACTTTTTATCACTTGTCTATCTTTTTTCTTAAAACAAATTATAAAATCCCATCTGCTGACCGTCACGGAGAGCACGGAGGGTTTGCAAAAGTCTTTGACAGGAAGCCACGCAATGGGCTTTTTTTTCGTACTGTAAATAGGCGTTTGCCTCAGACAGGGAAATG
>JAZURC010000007.1:0-9471 GCA_045606005.1 Clostridia bacterium | reverse complement strand
ATATGACTTGTCCTAAATGTAACAGCGAAAACGTAAACGTAATGGTAGAACAGGTGGGCGGCAAAACCCGCACACGTAAAACAGGCTGCTTATGGGGCTTCGGTCGTTTAATGCTCATACTTTGCACCTGTGGGCTGTGGCTTTTGGTAGGTAGACGTAAAGAAACAGGTAATACTAAATTTAAGAATAAGACGGCTGCTGTATGCCAGAATTGCGGGCATAAGTGGTACGTATAACGACGACTTACAGCCTAAGAAAAATATATAAATTAAAAAATTTTAAAGGGGGCTATATATAAAACACCTTCCAAAAAGGAAGTTAAAAACTATATACCCCCCTTAAAAAATAACATAATAATATATTATTTATATTATAAATTAAAATAAATATTTATTATATTATATAGTATGTATTTATAGATATACATATAGTATATTATACTATACCTGTCCTATGTTATCAGCTGTAGTATACTACAATTCGTACTACAACACGACGGAAAAAGTAGTATTTTATGGGGTAACAGGGGACAATGTAAAACAAAGTAGGTACAGGCGTAAATCCCGTTTTGCCTTGTTTTTTGTGACTTTCTCTATACTATGCCGCTTATCTCGTAATGAAGGGGTCGCGGGTTCAAATCCCATTACCAGCTCCAGAAAAAAAGACAGATTTTGACAAAGAAATCTGTCTTTTTTTTAGCTATATTCGCTAACGCGAGCTAAATGTGCTGACGCACGCTAAATTACTTCGTAGCTAAATTGACCTACGGTCAGCTAGGAGCAAATTTAGCTAAACTAAAATATCTCTATGGTTTGGCTTCCCCAAGAAATTGATAAGATTTAAAAGAATCTTGTCAATTTTTAATAAAAGCTTATCTTGTCGTTTTCGGAGGATAGCTTTTGGATAGAGGAAACAAGTTTTTCCTGTGTTTTTTTAGAAAACCCTTGACAAAAGGGTCAGAATTTTATATGATATTATATATGAAAAAAGCCGAATGGCAGAAGTGGAGTAAGAAGAATGCAAAATACCGATAAGACAATGGATAAAATTGTAGCTCTTTGTAAGGGCAGAGGGTTTGTATATCCGGGTAGTGAAATCTATGGCGGATTGGCAAACTCCTGGGATTACGGTCCCCTTGGCGTTGAGCTGAAAAATAATGTGAAACGGGCATGGTGGAAAAAGTTTGTGCAGGAATCCCCTTATAATGTAGGTTTGGATGCTGCAATTTTGATGAACCCTCAAACATGGGTGGCTTCCGGTCATCTTTCTTCCTTTAACGACCCGCTGATGGACTGTAAGTCCTGTAAGGCCCGTTATCGTGCTGACCAGTTAATTGAAGAGGTGGACGGCATAGGAACAGACGGCTGGACCAATGAACAGCTTACCGCTTACATTCAGGAAAAAGAATTGAAATGTCCTAAGTGCGGAAAGCATGATTTTACCGATATCCGTAAATTTAACATGATGTTTAAAACCTTCCAGGGAGTAACCGAGGATTCTAAGTCTGAAATATATATGCGTCCCGAAACGGCACAGGGTATCTTTGTAAACTTTAAAAATGTGCAGAGAACCTCAAGAAAGAAGGTTCCCTTCGGAATTGCTCAAATTGGAAAATCCTTCCGTAATGAAATTACACCCGGAAACTTTACCTTCCGTACCCGTGAATTTGAACAGATGGAATTGGAATTTTTCTGTGCGCCGGGTGAAGATTTAAAATGGTTTGCTTACTGGAAAGACTTCTGCAAAAACTGGTTGCTTTCTTTGGGAATCAGAGAAGAAAATCTGAAGCTTCGTGACCATAAGCCTGAAGAACTTTCTCACTATTCCAATGCTACTACAGACTTTGAATTTTTGTTCCCCTTCGGTTGGGGCGAGCTGTGGGGCATTGCAGACAGAACAGATTTTGACTTAAAACAGCATACCGAGCATTCCGGAGAATCCTTGGATTATATCGACCCTGTGACCAATGAACGGTATATTCCTTACTGTGTGGAACCCTCTCTGGGAGCGGACCGTGTGACACTGGCATTCTTGATTGATGCATATGACGAGGAACAGCTGGATGAAAAGGATACCCGTGTGGTGTTGCATCTGCATCCTGCTTTAGCACCCATTAAAGCGGCAGTATTGCCTTTGTCCAAAAAACTGTCTGAGCAAGCAACGGAAGTATATCAGAAGCTTGCAGGCAGCTTTATGTGCGAATTTGACGATGCGGGAAGCATCGGAAAACGGTATCGCAGACAGGATGAAATCGGAACTCCTTTCTGTATTACTTATGACTTTGATTCTGCAGAGGACGGTTGTGTTACCATTCGCGAACGTGACACCATGGAACAGCACAGAATCAAGATTGACGAAGTAGAAAATTATATCGCAGAAAAAATCAAATTCTAATTTTTAATATTGAAGAAAGCTTTCGATAATGAGGGCTTTCTTTTTTTGTAAAAAAGGGTTGACAGGGAAAGGGAATTGATTTATAATTATACTTGAACAATCGTTCAAGTATTAAAATGGAGGTAATGCAGATGAATGCACCCCAATGTGAATATTTACATGCCCATCAAGAGGTGATTGACCGAATCACAAAGATGCTTCCTCCTCAGGAACATTTGTATGATTTGGCAGAGCTTTACAAGGTGTTTGGAGACAGTACCAGAATCCGACTTCTTTATGTGCTGATGGAGGAGGAACTTTGTGTTTGCGATTTGGCGGCACTTCTTAAAATGTCATTGTCTGCCGTTTCCCACCAACTGCGAATTTTAAAGCAAGCAAGATTAGTGAAGTTCCGCAAGGAAGGGAAAACGGTGTTTTATTCTCTTGCGGATAACCATGTAAAGACAATTATTGCACAGGGAATGAATCATATCGAGGAATGAACATGAAAGAAAGGATATTTGACAATGAAAAAAGTATATCGTATGGAAAATTTGGAATGTGCCCACTGTGCGGCAAAAATGGAACAGGCAATCGGAAAATTGGACGGAGTAGGGTCGGTTTCTGTCAGTTTCCTGACACAAAAGCTGATTTTGAACGCAGAAGAAAGCAAGCTGGAACAAATTGTTACGGAAGCAGAAAAGATTTGCAAAAAACTGGAACCCGACTGTATGATAAAGAGGTAGTTTTAGATGAATAATAAACAAAAGAAATTATTGCTGCGGATTGTAATCAGTGTAGCGTTATTTGTTGCAGGGATTTTGGTGGGGGAACGGACTACTCCCTATCTGCTTTTGATTCCGTATGTGATTGTCGGTGGAGATGTGTTGTTTTCTGCTGTTCGCAATCTGGTTCGGGGGCAGGTTTTTGATGAAAATTTTTTGATGGCGGTGGCAACGGTTGGCGCTGTCTTATTACAGGAGCTCCCCGAGGCTGTGTTCGTGATGGTTTTTTATCAGGTGGGAGAACTGTTTCAAAGCTATGCGGTGGGGAAAAGCCGAAAATCCATTGCCAAGTTGATGGAGCTTGCTCCTGACACTGCTTGGATTGAAGAAAACGGAAAACAGATTGAGGTTTGTCCGGAAGAAATTATGATAGGGCAAAGGGTGATTGTTAAACCGGGAGAAAAAATCCCTGTGGACGGTGTAGTGGAATCAGGAGTTTCCTGCTTAGATACAGCGGCATTGACCGGAGAATCTCTGCCCCGTGAGGTAATGGCGGGGGATGAGGTCATCAGCGGCTGTATCAATACAAAAGGATTACTGAAAATCCGTGCCGTAAAAGAGTTTTCTGATTCTACCGTATCAAAAATATTAGAGTTGGTGGAAAACGCCGCTTCCTCCAAGGCAAAAACAGAACAGTTTATCACCCGCTTTGCCCGTTGGTACACTCCTGTTGTGGTGGTGTTTGCCGCATTATTGGCGGTGCTTCCTCCTCTTTTTGGGGTGGGAGCATGGAATATGTGGTGCCAAAGAGCCTTGAACTTTTTGGTGGTGTCTTGCCCCTGTGCTTTGGTGATTTCCGTTCCCTTATCCTTTTTCGGCGGAATCGGAAAAGCCTCCCGTCAGGGAATTTTAGTAAAGGGTTCTCAGTTTATTGAGGTGCTGGCAAAAGCGAAAATAGTGGTGTTTGACAAAACGGGAACGCTGACAAAAGGATATTTTTCCGTATCTCAAATCATCAGCGATTGTCCGGTGGAAACCCTTCGTCTGGCGGCATTGGCAGAAAGCGGGTCGGATCATCCCATTGCCCGGTCCTTAAGACAGGCTTACGGAAAGGAAATTCAGGCGGTCTCCCAAGCGGAAGAAATTTCAGGTTATGGAATCAAAGCACAAATCGATGGGAAAGAGGTGCTGGTGGGGAATGAACGACTGATGGAGCAATATGGAGTTTTCTTTCAAAATCAAAAAGTTTCAGGAACACAGGTGTTTGTGGCGGTGAACAAAAAGTTATATGGTATCATTTTGATTGCGGATCAACCGAAGAAAGAAGCAAAAGCCGCTATAGATGCATTGAAAAAACAGGATATCGGACGGATTGTTATGTGTACAGGCGACCAGGAATTGGCGGCAAAGGAAACAGCAGAACTGTTGAGCATTGAGGAGGTGCACGCCCAATTACTTCCTCAGGATAAGGTTTCTCTTGTAAAAACCCTTTTGGAATCAGAAGAAAAGGGTAGCATATTGTTTGTAGGGGACGGTATCAACGATGCCCCAGTATTGGCATTGGCAGATGCAGGGGTGGCAATGGGTGCTTTAGGGTCGGATGCGGCAATCGAGGCGGCGGATGTGGTACTGATGGATGATAATCCTTCAAAATTACCTCAGGCAATCGGTATTGCCAAGAAAACCATGCAGATTGTTTGGCAGAATATTGTGTTTGCGTTAGGAATCAAGTTAGGAGTTTTGTTATTAAGTGCCTTGGGAATGGCGGGAATGTGGGAAGCGGTGTTTGCAGATGTTGGGGTGTCCGTCCTTGCTATCTGCAATGCCATGCGTACCCTTTATGGGAAAAAGTGATTGTGTTTTTCGATATTTTGTGGTATAATGATTTCACCGGAGATGAAATCGTCGATATGAATTCTTACAGAATTCTCGATATGTCGCTAATGCGACGAGAATTCATATCATATCGAGTTTGACCGAAGAGAAAACATATCGATTTTGTGATAACAAAAATATCGAGCAAACGAGGTTTGCATATCGACAAAAACGATTGGCATCTAAATCGTTCACTCATTTTAGTATAATTTCTTGGGAGAGGAGAAAGTGATTATGAAATTAACATTTATAGGAGCTACTCACGAAGTGACAGGTTCATGCACCTTGCTTGAAGCGTGCGGAAAAAATATACTGATTGATTGTGGGATGGAACAGGGTGGAGATACCTATGAAAACTGTGAATTACCGATCGTTCCGTCACAGATAGATGCCATCTGCCTTACCCATGCACATATTGACCATTCGGGGATGATTCCTGCTATGGTTGCAAAAGGATATACAGGACCTATATACTGCACAGAAGCGACACACAGATTATGTAATATCATGTTACAGGATTCAGCTTATATTCAGGAGCAGGAGGCTGAGTGGCAAAACAGAAAGGCAGAGCGTTCTGGAGGCGAGCAATATCTGCCGATATATACAGTAGAGGATGCAATTCAATCGCTGAAATTGTTTGAAGAGTTTGGGTATCATAAACCAATTGACATCTTTGACGGCATTACAATCAGCTTTTCCGATGCCGGGCATTTACTTGGTTCTTCAAGCATACATATTACAATAAACGAAAACGGAGAACAAAGAACAGTTCTGTTTTCCGGAGATTTAGGGAACATAGACAGACCATTAATAAGAGATCCGCAAAAACCACCTTATGCTGATTATATTGTGATTGAATCAACCTATGGGGACAGAATTCACGGAGAACGTCCCGACTACATTGCACAGCTGACAAATATTATGCAGGAAACCTTTTCAAAGGGCGGAAATCTGGTGATCCCGTCTTTTGCAATCGGAAGAACACAGGAGCTTTTGTACTTGTTTCGTACGATTAAGGAACAACAGCTGATGAAAGGGTTTGAAAACTTTATTGTATATGTGGATTCACCGCTTGCAGTGGAAGCAACGAAAATTTATCAGGATCAGTTAATGGAATATTATGATGAAGAGACGCTTGAGCTCGTAAAACAAGGTATCAATCCTATCTCCTTTTCAGGCCTTAGGCTGAGTGTGACAACAGAAGAATCGAGAGCAATCAATTTTGATTTGATACCAAAGGTGATTATTTCTTCATCAGGTATGTGTGAAGCCGGTCGAATCAGGCATCACTTGAAGCATAATCTTTGGAAAGAAAACAGCACCATTCTTTTTGTAGGATATCAGGCGGAAGGAACCTTGGGCAGGAGGCTGATAAACGGTGCAAAATCAGTCAGCTTGTTCGGTGAAGAAATTCAGGTGAAGGCGAGAATAGAATCCATTGTAGGCATAAGCGGACACGCAGATCGGGATATGCTGCTTGGATGGCTGGGCAGTTTGGAAAAAGCACCTGTAAATATTTTTGTTAATCATGGTAATGATATCGTGTGCGACAGTTTTTCTCAAACGATTTATAATAAGCTGGGTTATCAAACCTCAGCACCGTACAGCGGGGATGAATATGATTTAATCAAGGGCGAATATACTGCAAGAGGACGAATTGTGAAGCTTACAAGAAGTTCTGAAGGCAGACGCAGAGCAAATCTTGCCTTTGACCGCATGATGGAAGCTTGTCAAAGGCTGAAAACAGTTGCTGAATTGAGCAAAGGTCTGACCAACAAGGAGTTGGCTAAATTTACAGATCAGATCCATGATTTATGCGACAAATATGCCCGTAAATCAAAATTAAAATAAATCATATGAACAGGAGGATTCAACTATGTCAAAAAGATTTTATGCATGCGTATATGGCGGAGCAAATGAAAGAATCGCCGATTCAATAAAAAAACAAGTTGAAGAACTGGGAAGAATTGTGGTTGAGAACGATTTCTCTCTCGTTTACGGTGCCGGGGCAACAGGATGTATGGGTGCAATCGCAAGAGGCGTGCAGGGAAATGGCGGATATGTTATGGGAATTTCACCGAACTTTATGAGTAAGTTTGAGGAAATCTTCCCTTGTGACAATACGGTATTGGTTGATACCATGAGTGAGAGAAAAACACTGATGGAAAAACACGCCGATATTTTCTTTATTGCCCCCGGCGGAATCGGGACCATGGATGAATTCTTTCAGGTATTAACCCTGAAATATTTGAAACAGCTGAGGACACCTATTGTTGTGCTGAACCTGAACGGATTTTATGACAGTCTGCTTATTCTGATTAATGATTTGGTAAAGCAGGGAGCTTTATCCGAGGAGATCTATCAATTATTTGATGTTGTTACAGCGGTTGATGATGAAAAGATATTATCACTTTTACAGCAGGAAATAAAAAAGAATTGAGGTTAAAAAATGACAAACATATGGGGACATTTCTCTACCATTACCCGTCATCGCCACAAGGTGATTGCCCACTGTGCAAAGGCGGGGATTTTGTGGCAGGGATTACGGCACGATTTATCTAAATATACCCTCTCTGAATTTTGCTCTGGAGCAAAATATTATTCCGATGGTGGCAGAAGTCCCAACGAACGGGAACGGGAACTGTTTGGATATTCCAATGCGTGGCTTCACCACAAGGGAAGAAACATGCATCATTTTGAATATTGGACAGACTATGACCCTACGGAAAAAAAGCTTCGTCCCGTAAAAATGCCTCTGAATTATGTGGTGGAAATGTTTTGCGACAGAGTGGCGGCAAGCAAGATTTATCAAAAAGAGAATTACAATTCCCGTCATCCTTTGGATTATTTTGAAAAGGGAAGGAATCACAGATTCATTCATCCTGAAACCTCCGAGTTGTTGGAAAGCTGGCTTATTATGCTGGCAGAGGAGGGGGAAGAGGTAACTTTTCAGTATATCAGACAACGGGTAAAAAAATGGAAACGAGAAAATAAAGAAAAAGGATGATGAAAATGAGTGGGATTTTATATTTATGCGGAACACCCATTGGAAATTTGTCTGATTTTTCGCCCCGTGGAGTAGACATTTTACAAAACGTAGATTTTATTGCGGCAGAGGATACCCGTCATAGTTTGAAATTATTACAGCATTTCGGGATTTCCAAGCCTATGGTCAGCTATTTTGAACATAACAAGAGGGAACGGGGCGAGCAGATTATCAAACGGTTGCTTGCAGGAGAGTCTGCTGCTTTGATTACCGATGCGGGAATGCCTGCCATTTCCGACCCAGGCGAGGATCTGGTATTCCTTTGTCACCAAAATGGAATTGAAGTATCCCCGGTTCCGGGGCCCTGTGCGGCAATTTCTGCCTTGGCGTCCAGCGGACTTCCTACGGGACGGTTTTGCTTTGAAGGATTTCTTACTGTAAACAAAAAGGGCAGACGGGAGCATTTGCAAGGGTTAGTGAAAGAGTCACGAACCATGATTTTTTATGAGGCTCCTCATAAATTGTGTGCCACCCTTTCGGATATGCTGGAGATTTTAGGTGACAGACGAATTGCACTGGCTCGGGAAATGACCAAAATGCATGAGGAAATAGTGCTGACAACCTTGAAGGAAGCGGAGGAGAAATATGAGGAAACACCTCCAAAAGGAGAGTTTGTGCTGATTTTGGAAGGATGCGGAGAGGTGGAAGAAACCTTTGACTCCACACCACAAGAACGGCTGGAGGAATTGATTGCATCCGGTGTTTCCAAAAAAGATGCCATCCGTCAGGTGGCAGAGGAACGAAAGCTTCCAAAGCGGGAGATTTATGCATTGACAATAGAATCATAAAAAAGGAAGGAAATTTTCAATGTTTGAATTTTTCCTTCCTTTTTCATATTTTCTTCTCTGCTTGAATACAATGAAACCGGAAGGGAGGAACAACAATGTCATTATCCAATATTGATATCCTGGCAAGGATTATTCTATGCGAAGCCGGAGGCGAGGGTGATAACGGCATGAAGGCGGTGGCGTGTGTGGTGATGAACCGCGTTAATGTAAGCTATGGCGAATATGGGCCCTTACATACCATTCGTGATGTGGTATATCAACCGGGTCAGTTTGATTGCGTGAGAGAAACCCTCAGAGGAGTTTACAATCCCCAGAACATTTACAATATGCGACCTGACCAGTTGCACTATGATATTGCTAATTGGGCAATAGCAGGGAACAGACTGAGCAATCTTGGAGTTGCTTTGTGGTATTTTAACCCCTTTCAGCCCACATGCCGAACTTTTTTCCCTTCTCAGGTAGGACAGTTTGTCATTCGTGTGGGTGAACATTGTTTTTATAATCCCACTGATGCTTATGCCGATACATAATATGAAAGGAGAATAAAAATGAATCGGAATTATTACGAAAAACAAGGTCAGCCAAAGGTTGCAGGCAGTCAAACAAGTCAGCAGATGCCCCCCGAACAGGGGTTTACCACTCCTCCTCAACAGGATTTTAACAC
>JAZURC010000006.1:0-3638 GCA_045606005.1 Clostridia bacterium | reverse complement strand
CTGTCCTTTGGAGTACAAAACCAAGCTTTTTCCGGAAACATCCCAGCCAAGATGATCAAACACCGTTTGTCCCGTGCTGTAACCGCGGAACATTCCCTCGGTTTGACGGGGGTAGCCTTCTGCATCCAGCAAAGTAAACTGTTTTTCTTCAGGATGTTCAGGTTCGCACTTTACAATATTTCCCTCTTCTACCGTCACTTGGGCACATGATGATGCAATCACTTGGGACAAATCAACCGAAGGGCTGATTTGCACACGGGAAACACCGTCCTTTAAGAAAAGGGGAATTTCCAATTCTAAGGTTTCGTCCTCATATAAATTTCGGGGTAAATCTACACGAAACTGCTCTTCTGCTCCGTCAGAGGTAACCCAAACCACAAGTCTGACACAATCCTCCAGCTCTTCCGCACCGTTATAGCAAAGCCATGGACCTCCTTTATTCTTTACAAAAAGGGTCAGACTGTTTTTGTTCCAATCTGTAATGGTAACCTCACCCGAAAGGGGTTGTTTTTCTCCTTCCTTCCGACAAAGATATAAGGTGTCATAAGTTTCACTTCCCAGTAAGACGCCTTCCTTTTCCTGTGTTAACAAAGCTTTTGCATCCTCCGAAAGCTGTAATTCAGGCTTTAAGGTAAGCAAATGATACACTCCCCAAGGATAGCCCATGGTATCTCCTTCCAAGGGTTTTGCAAAAACCTTATCCTCCGCCAACTCCACCAGCTGAGACGGCTGATACCGGGGAGCTGCTCCTTTGATAAAATAATCATACTTGGTATAAATGGCGGTTACCAAAAACAAACCGCACAAAAACAGTGCAGCGGAAGTAGGATTGTGCCGACGGATAAGGTACATCATTCCGCCCCATACACCAAACCAGACCGCTACACCAAGGAAAGTAAAACGACTGAATAAAATCTTGTAAGAATACAAACCCCAGGTGTGACACAAATTACTGTCAATTCCAATCAGATTTTCGTTATAGCGAAGCCCTGTAAATATCGCTAAACAAACATACAAAACAAACGCCCACAAGCATTTTCTTTGCTTTAAAAATGCCGTCATGCCAAGCAGCAAAATGCCGCCTAATGCAAATTCGTTATACCGTCCGTAAAGAATATGGTCCGGCTTTTCATGATGATTCATGAACACTGCCGAAAGAAGTATGGAAAACAGGAAGGTGACCAGTATAAACCATACAGCAGGATTGTTTTTCTTCTTCAGAACCATCATTCCCTGCCATACCCCCAACACCACTACTCCAAAGGTGGACAGCATGAGATAATAGCTTTGGGAAAGAAGGGTGGAAAAACTGTTCCACAATCCGCCCAACGAAAACAATCCCTCAATCTGTTTCCAAAGATGAGCACCATTCACCGATTTTGTTCCAAACAAATACAAAAGCCCTGTCACAATCGCCAAAATCAGCACACCAAAACAAGAAATCAATGCTTTTTTTCGCCACGGCTTGTTCCATGCATAACTGCAAAATGCCGCCAGAACACCCAAAATCACCGCGCCGCTCCGTCCGTGACTTGCCATCATCCAAACGCAACAAAACAGGGATACAAGCCAAGACCATTTGCTCTTACCCCATCGACAAACCGACCACAGTAACAAAGTGTACAAAAATGTCAAAAACACCTCGGACATAGCAAGATTTCCATACAATAACCAAGCAGGATAGAAGCCCGCCACAACAGCACAAAGCAGTCTCCCTTTCCCTTCCAGGAAATTACCCAAAATGCTATAAAAAAGCACCGGAATTGCTGCTCCCATCAGGCAATTTATAAAGATTATCACAGGATATGCCTGCAATACATCATTGGTAAACCAAAATATGGGGGAAATCAAAAGACCGTAACCGGGCAAATATCGCCAAGTTTCACCCATACGTCCTGCAAGCTCTCTTGCCCAACCGATATATCCCGCCTCATCAGGATAAATCAAAGGAGAAACAGCCCCCCGGGTCATCAATACCCAGACGGCAAAAAAGGCAACATAAATGGAAATGTGAACTTTGCTCTTTTTCATTGTTCTATTCCTTACAAATTTTTTATCCATTGAGAAATTGCTCCGGCTGCAGCCAAACTGAAACGGTCCGGTGTAAACACACGATCGGTCACCCGAGCCACATCGTCCTTTGACACACCATCAATCAAACCCAATACTTCTTCCTGAGTTCTGACCATGCCTTCCAACAGCAACCCTTTTCCTAAATGGCTCATACGGGACGAGGTGGATTCTAAGCCCAGTAAGTATCCTCCTGCCAGCTGATCCTTACAGGCAGAAAGCTCTTCTGCAGAAATCCCCTTTTCACGAAAACGGTTCATCTCCTTTAGTATCAGTTCTACTGTTTCTTCTGTATTTTCCGGACTGATTCCGGCACTGACCGCCAGCATCCCCGACTCGTTATAACAAAGAGGGTACGACCCTATTGAATAAGCTAATCCCCGCTTTTCTCTGATATTCTGAAATAAGCGAGAACTCATTCCGCCTCCAAACAAAGTGTTGACCGCCAATAAAGGATATAAATCCTCGTCCTTTCGGGAAATTCCTTCAAAACCCAAGGCAATCTGGGTTTGCTCCGCATCCTTTTCCTTGTAGGAAACACCGGAATGAAAGGTCAGAGGAGAATCGGGAAAAGACGGATTCCAAGAACAAACCGTTCCCATTCTTTTTTCCAATAATTCAATTACCTGAGACAATTCAAAGCTTCCCGCAATGGCAAACACCATATTTTCAGGGTGATAAAACCGCCCCATATAAGAAATCAGATCTCCCCTTGTAAAAAGGCGAAGCTTGTCTTCCGTTCCCAAAATGGGTCTGCCCGCAGGACAATCCCCCCAGACTTGTGCTGAAAGGATATCCCCTGCCAATTCCTCAGGAGAATCTTCATAAAGACTGATTTCTTCACCAATTACCCGCTTTTCCAGTTCAATATCCTCAGGAGCAAGCCGGGAATGAAACAACATATCACACAACACATCAACGGCTGTTTCTAACTGTCTGTCCAAGGTTTTTACATAAAAACAGGTATATTCATCCGAGGTAAATGCATTCAGTACGCCTCCCGTCCGATCAATCGCCTGAACAAGCTGACAGGCATTTCTCTTTTCAGTTCCTTTGAACAGCATATGCTCCACAAAATGAGAAATTCCGTTTTCGCACTTTTGCTCGGTCATTCCTCCTGCACGGATAAAAAACCCGGCAGTCACAGACTTTACATGGGGAATATTTTCCGCCCCAATCCGCAAACCATTAGACAAGGTATAAAATTGATACATTCTTACCTCCGAAAAAACAAAGGGACCGACCGGCAGGAATGTTCATTCCCTTGCCGCGGCCGGCCCGTTTCAATTCTGTTCTATTATTCCTGGTTCTGTTCCGGCAGAGCATCTTTTCTGGACAGATTGATTCTGCCCTGTTTGTCAAATTCAATGACTTTTACTACAATTTCGTCACCTTCGGCAACAACATCCTCTACCTTTTCCACACGTTTCCGATCCAGCTTGGAAATATGAACCAAGCCTTCTTTACCGGGCAGGAATTCTACAAAGCAGCCAAACGCCATGAGCTTGGTTACTTTACCGGTGTAAATATCCCCTACTTCCGGTTCACGGGTTACATCTGTTACCATC
>JAZURC010000005.1:0-1824 GCA_045606005.1 Clostridia bacterium | reverse complement strand
CAGCAGATGCCCCCCGAACAGGGGTTTACCACTCCTCCTCAACAGGATTTTAACACAGATGCCTTGCGGGGATCCATGCAGAATTATCTGGCGGATAACATCGGAGAATATGTGGTGATTGAATTTTTAATCGGTACCACTATGTTAATCAGAAAACAGGGAATTTTATATTCTGTAGGCACAGGTGCGGTTACTCTGTATGATGATGAATATGATAATTTTATTACCTGTGATGTATTTTCTGTGAAATTCGTGTATTTCTATCGTCCGGGACAACGGCCGGGGCGGAATTACAATGTGCTGACCAACGGAAGCTCGGTGAATCATTATTTACGATAAAACCGTACCGACAAAATTACCTGAGGATCCCTAAGGACGACGGTTTGTTTTTGTCAAAAGACGCTTATTTTTTTGAAAAAGAGGGGAATTTGGGGAAAAATAATAGGATTTTTTCGATATTTTTCCCGATACTTTTAGAAAACTTTTCTGTATAATAGTAGTATGGAATCCAATTACAGAAAGGTGAGAAAAGTGATGGAAAAGAAACTGTGTGAAATGGTAAAGGTAGCATTGCCCCAAGGGGATTGTTATCTGGAATATTATTTGATTAAAGATTCTGTTCTAAATTTACACTCTAAGATTCAGCTGTTTACTTATGGTGTTGAGGTAATCAAGCGGAGCTGTGATGATGGTGAGGTGCTGGAAACAAAGTTGATTTCCGATGTGTGCTGTTCGGTAATGAGGATGAACGACATGATTTCCGTGCTTGCCCGCAATACAGTAACGCCTATGTGCCTTCACGATGTCATTGAGGATTTTTTAATAGGGGAAGAATTACTGGCGGAATAAAAATAGGGATGTAAAAAACTCAAAGAGTATTTTACATCCTTTTTTCATTCCCTTATTGTTTTAGAGAGTGCATAATAATATGACGATAATTCCCAAGACAATCCGATACCAGCCGAATACCTTGAAATCATGTTTTCTGACATAATTCATCAGGAAACGGATGGACAACAGGGAAACGATAAATGCCACAATCATTCCCGTAATCAACGCAATCAATTCATTTGCCTGAAAGGAAAATCCAAATTTTATCAGCTTTACCGCACTGGCGCCCAGCATGGTGGGAACGGCCAAAAAGAAGGTGAATTCTGCGGCAGCTGTTCTGGAAACACCCAATAATAATGCACCGATAATGGTTGCCCCTGAACGGGAGGTGCCCGGAATCATGGAAAGAGCCTGGAACAACCCAATCAGCAAAGCGGTTTTGTAATTGATGTGTTCCATGTCTGTTACACAAGGCGTTCTTTTTTTATTCCAGTTTTCAATCAGAATAAAGGCAATCCCGTATAAAATCAGCATTAGAGAAATGGTCAGAGCGTTTCCAAAATGCTCTTCCAGAAAATCGTCAAACAGTAAGCCCAATACTGCTGCAGGGATACAGGCAACCGCAACTTTTACCCACATCCAAATAATATCCATATTCACAACAGATTTTTCTTTTAAGCGGAAGGGAAACATTTTATTCCAGAACATCACCACTACTGCTAAAATAGCGCCGAGCTGAATGACCACAAAGAACATTTCTTTAAAGCCTTCATCCATGTTCAGAGTGAGAAATTCGTCCACCAATAACATGTGCCCCGTACTGCTGATGGGGAGCCATTCTGTAATCCCTTCTACAATCCCCAAAAAGATAATTTTAATTAGTTCAATAAAGTTCATGGCTTCACTTCCTTTTTCTATGTATATGCAGAATTTGGCAAAATAAAACCCTGCAACAGGCGGTCACAAGGTTTTGGTGGAGATAAGCGGGATCGA
>JAZURC010000004.1:0-8150 GCA_045606005.1 Clostridia bacterium | reverse complement strand
TCGTACTGTCTGCGATTCGTTTTGACAAAATATACACTTCGTTTTTCAGCGTCTGCTCAGCCTGATGACTTTGTCATCAAGCTGGGGTGTAGCATTTTGCTACACCCCAATTTTTAACACCCAAAGTCTTTCGGCTTTTCTCCCTGACCGAAATAATATAAAATCGCATCTACAATTCTTCCGCAAGCCTCACCGTCACCGTATGGATTTACGGCACGGCTCATTGTTTCATATTCGTTCTTATCGGTCAGAAG
Source organism: Clostridia bacterium (assembly GCA_045606005.1). GTDB lineage: Bacteria > Bacillota > Clostridia > HGM11514 > HGM11514 > SIG438. Next base: position 7,896 of record JAZURC010000004.1, on the reverse strand, counting down.
CTGTTTGGTCATTTGATAGACCGTTTCTTCCTCACAACCTGCAATCCGTACCGTCCCTGCTTCTACTGCCTCCGGCCGTTCCGTTTCGTTACGCAGTACCAAAACTGGTTTTCCCAATGCAGGAGCCTCCTCCTGAATTCCGCCTGAGTCAGTTAACATGAAATAACACCGATCCATGAGATTATGCAGTTCTTCTACATCCAACGGGTCAATCAGCATCACATTTTCCTGCTCTCCGAGAATGGAAAATGCCGTTTCCCGCACTTTTGGATTCAGATGAACAGGATAAATCACCGTAACATCTGAAAATTCTTTTGCGATCCGAAGAACAGCATTGCAAATCTGTTCCAGGGGCTTTCCTAAATTTTCACGACGATGTGCAGTCATGGTTATAATCTTACGGTTTTCAAAATCCACATTCTGAAGCTGGGGTGTCACAAATTCATAGTCTTTCCGAACAGTGGTTTTTAACGCATCAATTACCGTGTTTCCCGTGATGAAAATTCTGCTTTCGTCCATATTTTCCTTTAACAGATTGTTTTTATTGGAAACAGTAGGAGAAAAATGCAAATCGGCAATGGCTCCCGTCATCTTTCGATTCATTTCCTCAGGGAAGGGAAAATATTTTTGGTAGGTTCTTAAGCCCGCCTCTACATGACCCACAGGCACCTGATGATAAAACGCTGCAAGACTTCCTGCAAAAGTGGTAGTAGTATCCCCGTGAACCAGCACCAGATCAGGCTTTGCTTCCTCCAACACCTGTTCCAGTCCTTCTAATGCACGTGTGGTGATTCCCGTTAAGGTCTGACGGTCACGCATAATATTCAAATCATAATCCGGTGTAATTTCAAACAGCTTTAACACCTGATCAAGCATCTGCCGGTGTTGTGCCGTTACGCACACAATCGATTCAATTCCCTCTCGGTTTTCCAGTTCCTTTACCAAAGGACACATCTTAATTGCCTCAGGACGGGTACCAAATACGGTCATTACCTTAATCATTTTCCTGATTCTCCTTTTCTTCAGCTTGCTTCTGCTTTCCTTCCGACAAACGGAATCCTGTAAAAGACAGCGTTCCCAATGCCAGAAGGACAATCGCAACAATCAGAATCAATGCACGGGCAGAACCGAACAGCAGCAATACCACCGCGCTAAGAGCCGCCAACGCACTAATTACATACAAAATATACACCGTGTGCTGATGGGAAAAACCGTTATCCATCAACCGATGATGCAAATGTCCCCGGTCCGGCTGAAACACAGGCTGTCTGTTCTTAATCCGACGCATAATGGTAAATGAAGTATCAAAGATCGGCAATCCCAGAATCATCAACGGAATCAATAAGGACACCACTGCATAGCTTTTCAACAACCCCTGCACAGAGATTGCCGCCAGAATAAATCCTAAAAAGTTAGAGCCTGTATCCCCCATAAAAATACTGGCAGGATGAGAATTATAGGGCAAAAAACCCAGGCAGGCACCAATGACCGCCGCAATGAGCACCGCGCTATTCCCCATACCTGTAAACATAGCAATGATGAACAAAGCAAAGCTGGAAATGGCAGAAATTCCTGTAGCAAGTCCGTCTAACCCATCCATCAGATTCATGGCATTTGTCACGCCCACAATCCAAAGAACAGTAATGGGATAGCTCCAATACCCTAAATGAATATAAGCGCCTTCCTTAAAAGGATTGGTAATCACATTCACATCCACACCATGGCACACTACAATAAGCGCCGCGCCAATCTGCACCAACAATTTCGCTAAGGCAGGCAACTGATACACATCATCCAATGCCCCCAACGCCACAATCACTACTGCGCCCAGTAAAATCCCACGCATTTCAGGACTTCCGATATCCACAAAGCAAAGCACCGATACCAAAAACCCAAAAAAGATTGCCAGTCCGCCGATACGGGGCATGGGTTTTTTATTGATTCTTCGGGCGGAAGGATAATCCATCGCCCCGACTCTTGCTGCAATTTGTTTTGCAATAGGGGTGGTGGCAAAGGCAATAATGGCCGCCACGATAAAAGCAAAAATCATAGAAATAACTTCTGTAGACTGCAATTTAAATTCCATGGATTCTGTTCCTCCGTTCAGATACGGTCAACTAAGCCTACCGCTCTGTAAACCTCTTTCAGATTGGCATCCGCCTTTTCCCGTGCAAGATCCGCACCCTTGCGGTAAATCTCTGCAAGGTAAACGGGTTCTTCCATCAGTTTCAGATACTTTTCACGGATAGGACGCAAGGTTTCCGCTACTGCCTCTCCCACAGCCGTTTTAAAGGTACCGTAGCCCGCACCGTCAAACTGTGCCACCGCTTGTTCCATAGAAAGTCCCGTTACACCGCAATAAATGTTTAACAGGTTACAAATGCCTTCTTTTCCTTCTTCGTAAACCACACGATTATCCGAATCAGTGACCGCTTTTTTGAATTTTTTCATAATTTTTTCCGGTTCTTCGATAACAGATACAAAGCCATTGGGATTTTCGTCCGATTTGGACATTTTCTTGGACGGATCCTGTAAACTCATAATCCGTGCCGTATTTTTTCCGATGTAAGCTTCGGGCACGGTGAGAATATCTCCATACACTTTATTAAACCGCATTGCAATATCACGGCAGATTTCCAAATGCTGTTTCTGGTCAGCCCCAACAGGAACCAAATCCGCTTTATACAGTAAAATATCTGCCGCCATGAGCACAGGATAATCAAACAACCCAACATTGATATTATCCGCATGACGGGAGGATTTTTCCTTAAACTGGGTCATACGGTTCATTTCGCCCATGTAGGTATAACAATTTAAAATCCAGCCAAGCTCCGCATGGCCGCTGACGTGAGATTGAAAAAAGATAATATTCTTTTCCGGATCCAATCCGCAAGCCAAATACTGTGCCATCAGGCGAATACAGCGGTCACGAAGTTCCTCAGGATTTTGGCGAACTGTGAGAGCATGCAAATCCGCTACTGCATACAAACAGTTATATTCTTCCTGCAATGCAGACCATGTCTGAATGGCACCCAGATAATTTCCCAGGGTAACCACACCGGAGGGCTGCACCGCACTAAATATTGTTTTCTTTTCCATTGCTTTTTAAACCTCGCTTATATTTCTTTTAACACATTTCCCAAAATATTAATTCCCTTTTCGATTCGTTCGTCATCCATGCAGGAATAATTCAGACGGAAAGAAGAACAGGGCTTATCCATATCATCCATGAAGGTACACCCCGGAACAAATGCCACCTTTTGCTCAATGGCTTTTCGGGACAGAGGCAGTGTGTCCACCTCCCTTTGAATGGTACACCAGATGAACAGTCCTCCCTGAGGTTTTGTCCAGGTAACATAATCGGGCATTTCCTTTTCCAGCTCATCAAGCATCTTGTGACAGCGGTGGCGGTACAATTCCGCCATTTTCTTCACATGAGCATCAAAATCATTCCGCTTAAAAAATTCTGCAACAAGCATTTGATTCAACACGCCTGTATGCACATCATTGACCTGTTTGCATACATCAAGCCGTTCCATCAGTTCTTCACAACCGATGCCATATCCCACACGCAGTCCGGGAGACAGTGTTTTGGAAAAGCTTCCCGCATACACAACCGTGTTCCCGTCGTCCAAGGACTTTACAGTAGGAACAGGCTCTCCTTCAAATCTGAGATTTCCGTAAGGGTTGTCCTCAATGATCATCACCTGATATTTCTTTGCCAGTTCCAACAACTTTTGGCGTTTTTCCAGGCTCATGGTAATCCCTGACGGATTCTGGAAGGTAGGAATGGTATAAATGATTTTCACATTTTTTTCTGTTTTAAGAGCCTCCTCCAAGGCATTCATATCCATACCGTCTGCCTCACAGGGAATCCCTTTTAGCTTTGCCCCGTAAGAACGGAAACTGTTTAACACACCGATAAAACTGGGGTTTTCACAAATGACTGTGTCCCCTTCGTTAATCATAATTTTTGCAACCTGATCGATAGCCTGATTGCCCCCTGCGGTAATCATCACATCTTCCCCATCATGAAGGTTGCCCGCTTTTCGTTCTCTTTCACGGACGAAGTCCAGCAAGGGCTTGTATCCTTGGGTGACACCATAGGCAAGAGCCACACGCCCCTGTTCTTTTAACACTTCCTGTGCAATGTCTGCTAACTCATCCTTCGGATATAATTCCGGTGCAGGAGCTCCCCCTGCAAAAGATATGATTTCAGGGTCCCCCATGAGCTTAAACATTTCACGGATGATAGACCCTTTCACACTGTTTACTTTATCTGAAAATATGTAATTCACCTGTTTCACCTCTGGTTTGTAAAAAATTTTCCTATTTTTTAGTATATCACAGAAAATTCTTCTTGACAATAGTTAATTTAAAATATATTATATTAAAGAGAGGAATTATTTTCAGAAAAGGAGTTAATGAAATCATGGCAAAAATCAGAACCCGTTTTGCACCCAGCCCCACAGGGTATATGCATATTGGAAATCTGCGTACCGCTCTGTATGCATACTTGCTGGCAAAGCATGATGAGGGAACTTTTATTTTAAGAATTGAGGACACCGACCAGGAACGATATGTAGAAGGTGCGGTAGATATTATCTTCAAAAGCTTAAAAAGTGCAGGGCTTATTCACGATGAAGGGCCTGACATTGGCGGAAATGTAGGTCCTTATGTCCAGAGCGAACGCAGAAGCATCTATTTGGAATATGCAAAAAAACTGGTGGAACTGGGCGGTGCTTACTACTGCTTTTGTACCGAAGAACGGCTGGATGAAGTGAGAGAAGCCCAAAAGGCAGCAAAACAAACCCCTAAATATGACGGACATTGCAAACATTTGTCCAAAGAAGAAATTGAAGAAAAGCTGGCGGCAGGCGTTCCTTATGTAATTCGTCAGCGGATTCCCCAAGAAGGCGTTACCTCCTTTGACGATGTGGTTTACGGTCACATTGAAATTGAAAACCGTGAATTGGATGAAGGAGTGCTGTTAAAATCCGACGGTCTGCCCACCTACAACTTTGCCAACGTGGTAGACGACCATCTCATGGGCATTACCCATATTATCCGCGGAAGTGAGTATCTTACCTCTACCCCCAAATACAATCTGCTGTATCAGGCATTCGGTTGGGACATTCCCACCTATGTTCACGTTGCCCCTATTGTAAAAGAGGGTGGCGTGAAATACAGCAAACGAAACGGAGATGCCTCCTATGAGGATTTCCTCAACATGGGTTACTTAAAAGAGGCTGTCATCAACTATGTGGCACTCCTTGGCTGGAACCCCGGAACAGAACAGGAAATTTTCACCATGGAAGGACTGATTAAAGCCTTTGGCATTAAAGGCATCAGTAAATCCCCTGCGGTGTTTGATATTAAAAAACTTAACTGGATGAACGGAGAATATCTCCGTGCCAAAACAGCAGATGAATTTTACGAGTTGGCTCTGCCTTACTTAGAAAAGTCCATTTCCCGTGAAGGGGTGGATTTGAAATTGCTGTCAGACCTGTTGCAAAAACGGTGCGAAAAGCTGTCTGACATTCCTGAAACCGTTGATTTTATTGACAAAATGGGTGAGCATGATGAAACCCTTTACATTAGCAAAAAAATGAAAACCACTCCCGAAATTTCTTTGAACGCTCTTATAAAAACCAAAGAAGTGTTAGAAAACCTGTCCGACTGGACGGAAGAATCCATGAATGATGCTTTATCCAAGTTAATTGAGGAAATGGGCGTGAAAAACGGGGTTGTACTGTTCCCTCTCCGTGCGGCAGTATCGGGTAAAATGGTAACACCGGGTGGCGGCGTTGAATTAGCGGTTATTTTAGGGAAGAAAGAAACCATGAACCGCTTAAATCAGGAAATTGCATTTTTGCAATCAGTCACCCAATGAAACGGATTGTGATTTTTTCTGACACCCATGGCAACATCCACCCATGCTTACGGGTAATGCCCGGCCTTGGAGATATTTCCATGGTCATTCATTTAGGAGATACAGTCACAGACTGCGTGGAATTACAGGGATTTTATCCTCACATTCCCTTTGTGTCCGTAAAGGGAAACAATGACTGGTTTTCCCCAATCCCTACTGTTACGGAAACGGAGCTTGACGGAGTGAAAATACTTTGCACTCACGGTCATCTCATGACTCAGACAGAAATGCTCAGCGAGGCAAAAAAATCAGGATGTTCCTTTGTCCTGTTCGGTCACACCCACCGTTCTTTACTAACAGAAACAGACGGGGTCACCTTCTTAAACCCCGGAAGCATTTCCCGTCCCCGTGACGGACGCGGCTCCTACGGCATAATCGAAATCGAAAACGGCATTGCCAAAGGAGCAATTATAGGATGTTAAATATTTCAAAGGGACTGTCATACGGCAGTCCCTTTTTTACTTGTGTCGCAACAAGGAGTATGCATTTTTTATGCAAATACCTTCCTCTCCCCCTTTCTGAAAACATGAAATTTACATCACAGCACAGAAACTTAAAATAAAAAGGTGCATTATCCAAAGGACAACGCACCGAAAAACACGTTTCCCTGCTGTTGCGACACAAATCCATCTACCGATCAGAGTATGAGGAAAACAGGGAACGCATTTTTACCAAATGAATTCTCTGACCGTTACAATATGAATTTGTATCGCAGTTTCATTATACCATAATTTCTCTCTATATGCAACAAAATTATTTTTAAACTCATAAATCAATTAAACGATTTGAACATTGTACTGTTCGAACCAGAAGTCAAACTGAATTAACCATGCAATCAGCTGCGGTGTTGCCATAAGCTGACCAAACCATGTGGTGTTTTCCGATTCCAGCATTTCCTTTAACTTCTTGGTGTCCAACAGTTGATGCAATACCCCCGACTTTTGTTCCAACCGCTTTTGCAGTATTTCCGAAACGGTTTTCTGGTACAGGGGATTGTGGGTTTTGGGATAGGGGCTCTTTTTCCGATGCAAAATCTTATCAGGCAAAAATTCTGCCATGGCATTGCGAAGGAGTGCTTTTTCCGTTTGATTTTCAAACTTAATCCGCCATGGTACATTGTACACATACTCCAAAATCCTGTGGTCTGAAAAAGGCACCCGCACCTCAAGTCCGTTTGCCATGCTCATTCTATCCTTCCGTTCCAAAAGGGAGGTCATAAAATAGCTGACCGAAAGCCAGGTTGCCACTCTTGCAGTCTGGTCCTCAAAGGAGTCCGTATCCAATGTCTGACACTCGCGAATGCTTTGCTGATAAACAGTGGATATATAGTCATACCCCTCTTCCGCTTTGACCACTTTATCATCAAACAGCTGAATCCTTGCCTTTGGGTTATGAATCCAGGGGAAGAAATCGCGGTACAACATTCCCGGACGGTAAAACCAGGGATATCCTCCGAAAATCTCATCCGCGCATTCTCCCGACAACGCCACCGTATGTCCTTCCTTGACCTTGGAGCAAAAATACAAAAGGGAGGAGTCAATATCTGCCTGACCGGGAATATCCCGTGCTAAAGTGGCATCAAAAAGCTTTTGAGCAACTGACAGGGTGGGTGCGGTCAGAACAGAATGAGAAGTGCCCAACCATTCTCCTAAAAAGACCGCAAATTCATCATCTCCCTGAGGCTGAAACAGAGAGCTTTGGAAATTCTCCTTATTTCCCTCATATTCAAAAGAATAGGTGGATAAGGTTTCTCCGTAACGGCGGTATTCCCCTGCGGCAACCGAGGTAATCACCGAGGAATCCAAGCCTCCCGATAAGAAGGTGCACAAAGGCACATCACTGACCAACTGACGGGAAATGGCATCCGTCAGCAATTCCCGTGTTCTGGCTGCTGCCTCTTGGGGTGTATCATGACATTCCTTTGCCTCCAGCGTCCAGTATGGACGAAGGCGAAGCCCTTGCTC
>JAZURC010000003.1:0-7664 GCA_045606005.1 Clostridia bacterium | reverse complement strand
ACCGGTGTTGGCGGCGGTGTTATTATTGACAATAAAATTGTAACCGGCTTTAATTGTTGCGGCGGTGAGTTGGGACATATCATAATCAGCATGGAAGGGGAGCAATGCGGATGCGGAAACTACGGTTGTTGGGAAGCTTATGCATCTGCTACTGCTTTGATTCGTCAGACCCGAAAAGCAATGGAGGAAAACCCTCATTCCTTGATGTGGAAAGAAGTGCAGTCTTTGGAAGAAGTTTCCGGAAGAACTTCTTTTGACGCGGCAAAGAAGGGTGATAAAGTGGCACAGAATGTGGTGGATACCTATCTTCGTTATGTATCCGTAGGAATCGGTAATATTGTTAACATTTTTCAACCGGAAAAGGTTTTGATTGGCGGCGGTATTTCCAACGAAGGCGAATATATCTTAAACCCCATCCGTGATTTTGTGAGTATCTATGATTACTGTAAGACCGGTAAAAGGGTAGAAATTACTACCGCTGCATTGGGAAATGATGCAGGAATTATCGGTGCGGCATTCTTAGGAGCTCAGTATGTAGGAAAAAAAAGGAGAGAGTCAGATGCTGGAACAGTTTAAAGGAAATCACATACCTTTTTCTGTGAATGAGCCTATGCATAAGCATACTTCCTTTCAAATTGGTGGCCCGGCAGATGTATTTATCTGCCCTGCCGATAAAGAACAACTGAGAACAGCGGTAGAAATTATAAAAGAATCGGAAGTGCCTTATTTTGTGTTGGGAAACGGCTCCAATCTTCTGGTATCTGATAAAGGATTCCGTGGAGTCATTCTTCATCCGGAATTCAATCATGTAAGTGTAAACGGTACGACTATGGTCTGCGGCAGCGGTGTATTACTTTCCCGCGCCTCTCGAGAGGCGGCAAAGCATAGCCTTTCAGGTCTTGTGTTTGCTTCCGGAATACCGGGGAGTATGGGGGGTGCTGTGCGAATGAACGCAGGAGCATACGGCGGTGAAATGTCGGATGTAGTGGTTCGTACAGAGTATTTTAATCCTCATACCATGGAATTTGACTGTGTAACGGGAGAAGAGCACGATTTTTCTTATCGCCACAGTATGTTCTGCGGTGAGGAGGGGTATATTATTTGCGAAACAGAGCTGTCTTTGACTCCCGGAAATCAGCAGGAAATTCTGGCTGAAATGGAGGACTTGGCAAAACGCAGACGGGAAAAACAACCTGTATCATTGCCTTCGGGAGGAAGTACCTTTAAACGGCCAACGGGATATTATGCAGCAGCGCTGATTGATCAGGCAGGTCTTAGAGGACTTCGTGTGGGTGGTGCCCAAGTTTCAGAAAAGCATACCGGTTTTATTGTCAATACCGGCGGTGCTACGGCAGAGGATGTTTTGACTTTAATGGAGCAGGTTCGCAATGAGGTGAACCATCAATTTGGGGTTATGTTGGAAAGTGAAATTTGTATCATAGGAGAGTGAAAGAAATGCAATGTCTGATTATTACCGGAATAAGCGGTGCTGGAAAAAGTCAGGCAGTTAAATATATTGAGGATTTGGGCTATTTTTGTGTGGATAATATGTTGCCTGACCTAATCAGCAGTTTTATCACCTTGTGTCACAGCAACGGACGGGATATCACACGGGTGGCGTTTGTGGTGGATTCCAGAAGCGGTGACCAGTTTGATGTCTTGCTTAATGAAATGAATCAGACGGATTTAATGGATGTTGATGTAAAGCTCATCTTCCTGGAAGCAAGCGATGAAGTGATTATCCGTCGTTATAAAGAAAGCAGAAGAAAGCATCCGCTGGCAAAAAACAGCCGTATATCAGATGGCTTGGCAAAAGAGCGAAAACTGTTGGAGAAGGTAAGGATGCGGGCAGATATTATTATTGATACCAGTCTTATGAAGCCTCAGCAATTAAGAAATACTCTTTATGATATGCTGGATGATACGGATCAATCCAAAGAAATTTCAGTGAATGTTCTTTCTTTTGGCTATAAATACGGAATTCCCATTGATGCGGATCTTGTGTTTGATGTTCGGTTTTTACCCAATCCTTTTTATATTGACAATTTGAGGGATTTTACAGGGCTTGATTCCACGGTCAGTGAATATGTATTAAAGCATGAGCAGACGAAAGTGTTTTTGAATAAGGTCACGGATATGATAGAATTTTTGCTTCCCCATTATAAGGCAGAAGGGAAGCAACAGCTGGTGATTGCCATTGGCTGTACAGGGGGAAAGCACAGAAGTGTTGCCATTGCGGAGCAACTGTTTCAGTTCCTGAAAAAGAACAAGGTGCCGGTTTCAGTGGTGCACCGTGATTATCAACTGGATCATCAGAATAAGCGTTAGGAGGAATTTTATTGTCCTTTGCGTTACAGATAAAAAATGAATTATGCGAAAACGGGCTTGGAAAAGGTTGCTGTATGAAGGCAGAATTGGCAGCCTTTTTCCTGTTTGGGGCAAGATTGCAGGAAGGAAGCATGAAGGTGGTTACAGAGCATGCAGTTGTGGCACAACGGCTTTTGATGCTTCTCCAAAAGGTGTTTGGTGTTCATGCAAAAGTAGAGGTTAGGCACCATGCTGTTACCACATATCATCTGACGGCAGACAGAGATATGGACAGAATGCTTGAGGAACTGGGAATTGGAGAACCCTTCAGAATCGGTTATCATTTGCTGCGGGAGGAATGTTGTATGAAGGCGTTTCTTCGCGGTGCTTTTTTTTGTTGCGGCTCTGTGACCAATCCTGAAAAAAATTATCATCTGGAGTTTGTTACCTTCCGTAAACAATTAAGTCAGGATTTTGTTGCATTTTTGGAGGAATTGGGAATTGAAGCCAAGGTGATTGTCCGAAAATCCAATTATGTGATTTATATAAAATCAGGAGAAATTATCGGAAGCCTTTTGATTTTAATGGGTGCTTCAGGCGGCTTAATGGATTTTGAAAATGTCCGTATTTTGAAGGAATTGAATAATCTGAGCAATCGGGCAACAAATTGCGATCTGGCAAACATGGACAGAATGTTAAAAGCGGCAGAAAAACAGCTTGCTGCCATTCATAAAGTACTGGAGCATCATCCTGATTTGCCAAAAGAATTAAAAGAGTTTTGTCAAGTGCGTCTGGAAAATCCGGATGCCTCTTTAGAGCAGCTCGGAAGACTGATGAATCCCAGTATTTCCAAATCGGGAGTGAATCACAGAATGAGAAAGATTATGAAATTGGCGGAGGAAATGTAAATGGATTCCTTTGTGCATCTTCATGTTCATACAGAGTATAGCTTGCTGGACGGTGCTTGCCGAATCAGGGAGCTTATTTCCCGTGCAAAGGAATTGGGGCAGACGGCGGTTGCACTGACGGACCACGGCGTGATGTACGGTGCGGTAGAGTTTTATAAAATCGCAAAGGAAAATGGAATTCATCCAATTTTAGGATGTGAGGTATATACAACCTTGGGGAGTTTACAGGATAAATCCCATGTACGGGAATCCATCGGTCACCTTGTTTTGCTGGCAGAAAACAATACGGGCTATAGGAACCTGATGCGGATTGTAACCACAGCTCAACTGGATGGTTTTTATTATAAACCAAGAGTGGATTTTGCACTTTTGGAGCAATATCATGAGGGCATTATTGCCCTTTCTGCCTGTATGAGCGGTGATATTCCTCATGCATTGTTGCAGGGGAATGAGGCATTGGCGAGAAAGTTAACAGAGCGGTACTGTGATATTTTCGGGAAGAATCACTTTTTTATTGAATTGCAAAATCAGGGAATTGGCGAGCAGACGGGATTAAATTCCAAGCTGTATGCATTGGCAAAGGAATTTGGCTTGGGTATTGTGGCGACCAATGATGTGCATTACTGTACCCGTGAGGATGCTGTAACACAGGATATTTTGATGTGTATTCAAACAGGGAAAACCTTACAGGACCCTGACAGAATGAAATTTGAAACCGAGGAATTTTACCTGAAATCAGGTCAGGAAATGGAACGTGCCCTGGGGATGTATCCCGAGTGTCTGACAACCCCTTGGGAGATTGCAAACCGTTGTCAGGTCACCTTGGATTTTGATACGGTACATCTGCCTGAATTTCCGGTAGAAGGGGATTCTTTTGCTTATCTGAAGCGCTTGTGTCTGGAAGGAATCAAGAAAAAATATCATCCTGTTACCGAAACGGTGCAAAAGCGTTTAGAATATGAATTGGATGTGATTCGTTCCATGGGCTATGTGGATTATTTTCTAATCGTATGGGATTATGTAAAATATGCAAAAGACCATGGAATTTCAGTAGGCCCCGGAAGAGGGTCTGCTGCAGGAAGTATTGTTTCCTATGCTTTGGATATATCAACAGTTGACCCTATCAAATACGATTTGCTGTTTGAACGGTTTTTAAATCCGGAACGGGTGAGTATGCCGGATATTGATATTGATTTTTGTTATGAACGACGGGATGAAGTCATTGACTATGTGGTGGAAAAATACGGAAAGAACCGTGTTGCTCAGATAGTCACCTTCGGTACCATGGCAGCCAGAGCTGCGGTGCGGGACGTGGGCAGAGTGTTGGGTTTGCCGTACAATCAGGTGGATAAAGCGGCAAAATTGCTGGACCCTAAATTAACCCTCGCAGAAGCTATGGAATCATCCTCGATTAAGCAGTTAATTGAAACAGACCCTGACATAAGCAATCTGTTTGATTATGCAAAAAAAGTGGAAGGGATGGTGCATCATACCTCCACTCATGCAGCAGGCATTTTGATTTCAGCGGAGGATACGGTAAATTTCGTTCCGCTGATTCGTCAACAGGGAAATGTTACAACCCAGTTTACCATGGAGCATCTGGAATCTCAGGGACTCTTAAAAATGGATTTTTTGGGGTTGAGAAATCTGACCATTATTCGTCAGGCAGAACAACTGATTGAAAAACTCCGTGGTCGACAGGTGGATATGGAGCAGGTTTCCATGGAGGATGAGGCGACCTATCGGTTGATTGCCTCGGGGAAAACGGACGGGTTGTTTCAGTTGGAAAGTGCCGGTATGAAGCAGTTTATGCGGGATTTGAAACCCGATTGTCTGGAGGATATTATTGCAGGCATCTCTCTTTATCGCCCCGGTCCTGCTAACGGCATTCCCGATTATGTTTACAGAAAACAGCATCCGAATGAAATCACTTATGCACATCCTTTACTTGAGGATATTTTGTCGCCTACTTACGGATGTATTGTGTATCAGGAGCAGGTTATGCAGATTGTTCAGCGTCTGGCGGGGTATTCTTTGGGCAGAGCGGACCTTGTTCGTCGGGCCATGTCCAAGAAAAAAGCGGATGTCATGGAACGGGAAGAGGAGCATTTTATCCGCGGTGCAGCAGAAAAAGGAGTTCCCGAAGAAACAGCAAGGAAGCTTTATGATGAAATTGTGAATTTTGCAAAGTATGCCTTTAATAAATCTCATGCAGCCGCCTATGCGGTGCTTTCCTATCGGACAGGCTGGTTAAAAGCGCATTATCCTGCAGAATTTATGGCAGCGGTATTGACCAATCATTTGGATAATTTACCTAAGCTCAGTTATTATATGCAGGAATGCAGCAATATGGGATTGACTGTTCAACCGCCCAATATCAATGAAAGTATGGATGTGTTTGCTCCCACCGCCGACGGAAAAATTCACTTTGGCTTGGCGGCGGTAAAAAATGTAGGAAGAAACGCAATCAATGTGATATTAGAAGAACGAAAAAAGGGAAAATTCAATGGGTTTTATGAGTTTTTGAAGCGTACTTGCTGCGGCGAAGTAAATAAACGAATGGTAGAAAGCCTGATTCTTTGCGGTGCCTTTGACTGTCTTGACGGAAACCGTGCAAAATATTTGCAGGTATATGAAGAATGGATGGAGCAGATAGCATCTGAAAAACGGAATAATCTGGAAGGACAATTTTCTCTGTTTGGCGGAGGAGAACTGTCTTACAGACCTGTTTTTCCGAATGTGGAGGAATTTGACAAGAGGACATTGCTTTCCATGGAACAGGAAATGATCGGACTGTATTTATCAGGAAATCCTTTGGAGGAATACAAAGGATTGTTAGAGGGCTTTGCTAAACATTATACCGGAGAAATTACGAAAAATTGGAATGAAAAGCAAATGATTCTGGCGGGAATGGTCACTAATCCAAAACGAAAAAAAACGAAAAACGGAGGCGTGATGGCAACCTTTCAGCTGATGGATTTGCAGGGAACGGTTGATGTTTTGGTGTTTCCCAATCTGTTGACCAGAGTGGATCGTTTGATCAATCAGGAACAACTGGTCTTATTGGAAGGAACTGTCAGTATCGAGGAAAATCAAACAGTGAAAATGTTGGCACAAAAGATAGAGCCTATTAACGCAGAGCAGACCAAACGACCTGATTCTCTTGCAATCAAGCTGCAAAGCGGGCAGCTGGAAACGGTCAAAAATCTGTTGGACAGATTTTCAGGCGGAACTACGGCGGTTTATTTGTATGTAGAGGATTTAAAACAATGGCGAAAGGCACAGCAGGATAAATGGGTATTCTGTTCAGATGTGCTCCTCAACGAGTTAAAACGCCTTCTTGGGGAGGACAAAGTGCAGACAAAGTAAGGGACTATGTCGAAAAAAAGGGATTTTTCTCGTTTGTGTCGAATACAAATCAAAAGAGAGGAGAAGTTCCTATGAGACGAAAACTATTCATTACAACAGGATTGATTCTGGCAATGCTTTCAATGCCTGTTTTTGCTGCAGAATCTTTTTTTCAGATAGAGCGGCAAAGTATAGAAGAATATTTTAATCAGTTCACCCGTGGTTTTACGGATACTGTGGGTCATTGGGCAGAAGAACAGATTTATGAAGCGGTGGATTTGGGCTATGTTTCCGGTACTTCAGAAACAAAGTTTTCGCCGGATATTCCCATGACGCGCACCATGCTTGTCACCATGCTTTACCGTATGGCAGGCGAGCCTGAGGTGCAGGGGAAAAGTAGCTATACAGATGTCACAGAGGGCAGTTGGTATGAAAAAGCAGTGCTTTGGACAATAGAAAAAAAGATTGCGTACAGCCAGTCTGAAAGGGTTTTTGGTGTTGACGGAGCTGCAACGAGGGAGCAGATTGTAACCATGCTTTACCGTTACGCACGGACCATGGGATATGATGTGAGCAAATACGGAAATACTACCGGCTTTTCTGACAGCGGTGAAATATCTCCCTCTGCCAAGGGGGCAGTTTCCTGGGCTGTGGCAAATCAGCTGATCAGCGGAAAAGATAATAATCGCTTTGAACCTACTGCTTCGGCAAGCCGTGGGGAAGTAGTGGCAATCATGATGAGATTTTTGCATCTGAACGAAGGAGAACAGTAAAATGGACGAATGTGAACGTTGCCTTTATGGTGAATATGATGAGGAATATGATGAAATCGTGTGCTGTATGGTGATGGATGAGGACGAGGCAATTCGCCTTTCCCGAAAAAAACATTGTCCCTATTTTCGTGACGGCGACGAATATT
This sequence comes from Clostridia bacterium, assembly GCA_045606005.1. Classification (GTDB taxonomy): domain Bacteria; phylum Bacillota; class Clostridia; order HGM11514; family HGM11514; genus SIG438. Next base: position 182 of record JAZURC010000003.1, on the reverse strand, counting down.
TGATTGTCAGAAAGCAGAATTAAAAAAACAATCGCAAGGAACAGATGATTCCTTGCGATTTTGTTTTTTACATAATAAATCTAAAAAGACAAATTTCAGATGCGAGTATTCATTATATGTCATCCTTAAGTTTTATTCCAACTTCGCTAGAAGAAGTTTTAGGTAAAATTGGGAAAAAGTAA
>JAZURC010000002.1:0-4544 GCA_045606005.1 Clostridia bacterium | reverse complement strand
CCTTCATCAAAATTGTAACTCATACAAGGATAAAATATGGTATCTGCTCCCATTTGTTTCAAACGGAAAATATGACCGTGAACCAATTTCGCAGGATAGCAAACCGTATCAGAAGAAATGGTATGCTCCCCAAGGCTGTGAAGCTGTCGGGAGGAAAATTCCGATATTTTGACCGCAAAGCCCAATTCTGTAAAAAAGGTTGCCCAAAAGGGTAGATTTTCGTAAAAATTCAATACCATGGGAAGTCCGATAATCCCTCTGGTTCCTGATTTTTCCTCTGCGTTTTTTTTAATTTGAAGGAGTTTTTGCCGTTTCCATTCATAGAGATTCGGCATTTCCTGTTGTTCTCCCTTGACAGGCCGTTCACAGCGATTCCCTGAAATAAACCGCCGTCCTCCCTCAAAGGTGTTGACCGTTAACTGACAGTTGTTGGTACACCCGTTGCATGTGGTTACTTTTGACTGATGGCTAAATTGCTGCACCTGTTCCTTGGTCAAAAGAGTGGTTTGACCCTTGCCTTTATCTTTTGCATATAAGGCCGCACCGTAAGCTCCCATCAACCCTGCAATCGTAGGGCGAACAACATTCCTCCCGATTAACTGCTCAAAGCTTCGTAAAACAGCATCATTCAAGAAGGTTCCTCCCTGCACTACAATATGCTTTCCAAGCTGGTCGGCACGAGAAACACGGATGACCTTATAAATTGCATTTTTCACTACACTCATGGCAAGACCTGCGGAAATATTTTCAATTAGTGCACCGTTTTTCTGAGCTTGTTTTACAGAGGAATTCATAAACACCGTACATCGTGTTCCCAAATCCACAGGATTTTTGGCAAACAATGCCATTTGCACAAATTCCTCCATTTGATATCCCAACGCCTTTGCAAAGCTCTCTAAAAAGGAGCCACACCCAGAGGAACATGCTTCGTTGAGCATCACGCTCCCAATGGCATTGTCTTTAATATGGAAGCATTTAATGTCCTGACCGCCAATATCTATAATAAAATCAACCTGAGGTTCAAAAGAGCGGGCAGCGGTGTAATGTGCCACCGTTTCTACCACTCCCAAATCTACACCAAACGCATTCTTAATCAGTTCCTCGCCATATCCTGTTGCTGCACCGTGACAAATCGTTACTCTGTCTCCGCAAAGCTCATAAATTTCCAATATTGCCTGTTGCACAATAGGTAGGGGATTTCCAAGATTAGAGCAGTATTTCGAGTATAAAACACTGCAATCCTCTCCCACCAACACAATCTTTGTGGTGGTACTTCCTGCATCAATTCCAAGATATGCATTTCCTTCATATTCCTTTAAAGAACGGCGAGTGACAGTTTCCCCATCATGCCGTTTTTTAAATTGCTGATAATCCAATTCCGACTCGAACAAAGGCTTGAGCCCTCCTGCCTGCTCACCGTCAAACCGAAGCCCTGTAAATAAATGAACCAATTCATCATAGGTATATTCTTCCGATGTGTTTTCCGCACAACATGCACAGGAGAGAGCCACAAAATGCTCTGCATTCTGCGGAAATACTGCCATAGAATCCTCTAATTTCAGTGTTTTTGTAAACCGTTCCCGAAGTGTAGACAAAAACGCAAGAGGTCCTCCCAAAAACAATACTTTCCCTTGAATCGGACGCCCTTGAGCAAGTCCGGAAATGGTCTGACTCACCACTGCTTGAAAAATACTTGCTGCCACATCTTCTTTTGCCGCCCCTTGATTTAAAAGTGCCTGAATGTCCGTTTTAGCAAACACTCCGCAACGGGAGGCAATGGGATAAATGGTAGTATGCTTTGTTGCAAGCTCGTTCATCTGTGCAGGTGTTACATTAAGAAGAGTTGCCATCTGATCAATAAACGCTCCCGTCCCGCCGGCACAGGTGCTGTTCATCCGTTCCTCGGGAGTTCCCTGCAAAAAAATGATTTTTGCATCCTCTCCCCCCAACTCAATCACAACCTCTGTTTTAGGATAAAACCGCTTTACCCCCTCGGCAGTTGCAAATACCTCCTGAAAAAAGACAACACCGCTTTGATTACTGATTCCAAGAGCCGCCGAGCCTGTTACAGCGGCCTTTATGGTTTCTCCCCGCAGAATACCGCTCAACTCTCTCATTTTATCATTCAATACCTGAGGGATATTTGACAGATGACGCTCATAGCTTTGGTAAACAATTCTGCTCTGCTCATCCAGAACCACTGCCTTTAATGTTGTCGAGCCTATGTCAATTCCTAATTTCATGCTCATTTTATCACATTCCTTCGACAAAATTCCCTACTTAACAGTATAATACATATTTTCATTTTCGTCAAGAACACAAACCGTAAAAACTTTGTTAATAATCACCGATTGAAGCTGTTATGCATATCATATTATCGAAAATACCTTCATTGGAGTGAACATTATGAAACTTTCAGAATTACCAATCGGAGCAACTGCCCGAATTAAAAAAATCAATTTGAACGGCAACATCCGTCAAAGAATGCTGGATTTCGGCATGGTGGAGCATACCCCTATTACCCATTTGCAAACCGCAGCCGGAGGAGACCCGTCTGCTTTTTTTATCCGAGGAACTGTTGTGGCACTTCGGAAAACGGATTCGTATAACATAGAAATTTATTAGGAGGAAGTTATGATTCAACGCAGCAATCCGGAAGAGATTATCGTTGCATTGGGTGGAAATCCCAATGTAGGTAAATCAACTCTATTCAATCAACTGACAGGAATGAATCAGCACACGGGAAACTGGTCCGGAAAAACAGTCAGCAATGCAGTGGGGCGTTTTGTTTACAATGATGTTTCCTATCTGCTTGTAGACATTCCGGGAACCTATTCTCTGTCAGCCACTTCTACCGAGGAAGAAATTGCAAGAGATTTTCTTTGTTTTGGCGGAGCAGACGTTACTGTTTTGGTAGCAGACGCCACCTGTCTGGAACGAAATCTTCACTTTGTTCTGCAAGTACGAGAGGTGACTCACGGCTTGATTTTATGTGTTAATTTAATGGATGAAGCAAAGAAAAAAGGAATTACCGTCCACTTAAAAAAACTTTCATCCATGTTGAATATCCCTGTTGTGGGAATCAGTGCCAGAAAAAAGCAGGGGTTAGAGGCACTTTGTCGGGAAATCGAACACGCGTCCCTTGCTCCCTCTCTCCCCCAATCGGTTACATATGATGAAGAAGTATCGAAAATTGCCGGTTCCCTTTCTCTTACACTGCCCCAAAATATTCCTCATTCCTGGGCTGCTGTTCACCTGTTAAGCGGTGATGAAAATTTTAGAAAAACCTTATCACAGCAAACAGGAAAGGATTTTTCTCACATTCCCGTCAAACCGGAATGGCAGGAACAAATTGTGCAGGCTTCCGTTTTACAGGCGGAGGACATTTACCGTCAATGCGTTACCTTAAAACAAACGCATTACCACCGACGAGACAGACAGCTTGACCGCCTTTTTACATCAAAGCTCACAGGAATTCCTGTCATGCTGTTGTTAATGGGATTCATTTTCTGGATTACCATGGAAGGGGCAAATTATCCTTCCGCCCTGTTGTCCTCCCTTTTATTTAGTCTGGAACAACCCTTAAAAAACATAGTAAGCGGTGTCCCTTTCTGGCTGCAAGGATTGCTTATTGACGGCGTTTTCCGAACACTTGCTTGGGTTATCTCGGTAATGCTTCCCCCGATGGCAATCTTTTTTCCTCTGTTTACTTTATTGGAAGATTTCGGCTATCTTCCCAGAATTGCATTTAATATGGATCACTTATTTCAAAAATCAAAAGCTCATGGAAAACAGGCTCTGACTATGTGTATGGGATTTGGGTGTAATGCCTGCGGCGTAGTGGGATGCAGAATTATTGATTCTCCACGGGAGCGAATGATTGCGATTCTTACCAACTGCTTTGTCCCCTGTAACGGCAGACTTCCTACATTGGTTGCAATCATTTCCATGTTTTTAGCAGGAACCTCCACAGGAATTTCTGCTTTGCTGCTGACGGGCACTATTTTATTGGGAATTTTTATGACATTATTTGTATCACGGATTCTTTCCTCGACGCTTTTATCAGGTGTCCCTTCCTCTTTTGTACTGGAGCTTCCACCCTACAGAAAGCCTCAGTTCGGACAGGTGATTGTCCGCTCTGTTTTTGACCGTACCCTATTTGTTTTGGGGCGGGCGGTGATGATTGCCGCACCGGCAGGGGCAGTCATTTGGCTGTTAGCAAACATGATGATAGGCGAAACCAGTATTCTGCAGCATTGCACACAATTTGTGAATCCCTTTGCTTCATGGTTTGGGATAGACGGGGTTATTATGCTTGCCTTTCTGCTTGGATTTCCTGCTAATGAAATTGTCATTCCCATTATGCTGATGAGCTATCTGGCAACAGGTAAAATGGTGGAATATGAATCCTTAACCCAATTAAAAGAACTGTTGATTTCAAACGGCTGGACCATACAAACCGCTCTTTGTACTTTGATTTTATGCCTCTTTCATTTCCCTTGCGGAACAACCTGTCAGACCATTTATAAAGAAACGAAAAGCAT
>JAZURC010000001.1:0-5694 GCA_045606005.1 Clostridia bacterium | reverse complement strand
GACGGCACGGTAGTCCAAGGGGCACAAAATATTTTCTTTGCCCAATTAGCCTCCAAATCAACAGAAACCTTTGCCGTTTCGGCAACCCGATTTATGTCCGGTAAATTCCCCTTTATGATTTTCGGATTACCTGCTGCTGCGTACGCCATGTATAAAGCTGCCCGTCCCCAAAAGAAAAAGGTGGTACAAGGGTTGCTTGTTTCAGCGGCTTTAACCTCGATTATTACCGGTATTACAGAACCTTTGGAATTCACCTTCCTGTTTGTTGCTCCCCTGATGTATGCAGTCCATTGCGTACTTGCAGGACTTTCCTTCATGCTGATGCACATCTTCAACGTAGGTGTGGGAATGACCTTTTCAGGAGGGGTAATCGATTTACTGTTATTTGGTATATTACAGGGAAATGCAAAAACAAACTGGGTTTGGATTGTGCTTGTAGGTCTTGTATATGCAGTGATTTATTATTTTGTATTCTACTTTTTAATTACAAAATTGAATTTAAAAACACCGGGACGGGAAGCAGATGACGAAGAAACAAAGCTATATACCAGAAAAGATGTAAACGAAGCCAAATCATCAAGCAAAAACAATAACGACAGAGTCAGCGCATTAATTCTAAAAGGCTTAGGGGGAAAAGATAACATTTCCGATATTGATTGTTGTGCAACAAGATTGAGAATCACTGTTGTAAATCAGGAGTTGGTAAGGGATGAACTGTTAAAAGAAAGCGGCGCATCGGGAATTATCAAAAAAGGAAAAGGAGTACAGGTCATTTACGGCCCTCAGGTTTCTGTGATTAAATCTCACTTTGAAGATTTTCTTGACAGTCCCTTGTCTGATTCCCTTGACGACCTTACCGAATCAACCATTAAATCAGAAAAAAAAACGTTCAAAAAAGAACTGGCCTCCCCTATTTTCCTTAATGCTCACATGAACGGCACTGTCATAAAACTTGAAGATGTGCCCGACGAGGCTTTTGCCCAAAAGGTGTTAGGTGACGGAGCAGCCATTGATCCATCCGACGGAAAGCTTTTTGCTCCCTGTGACGGAACCATCGCTACCGTATTTGAAACAAAGCATGCTATAAACTTCATTTCAAAAAATGGGGCTGAAATTTTGCTTCATGTGGGAATTGATACGGTTAAATTAAACGGAAAGCATTTTACTGCCCATGTGAAAAACGGACAAACTGTAAAGAAAGGTGATTTGCTTCTTTCATTTGATATCAATTCGATTAAAAAAGCAGGATATCAATTAGTAACACCTCTTATTATTTGTAACAGTGATGAATATTCAAAAATCGAAACTATTGCAGACAAAACCGTAAAATCAGGAGACCCTTTTATTAAAATCAGATAAGGAGAACAGTTTTATGAAAACATTTCAATATACGATCAAGGACGAAATCGGAATTCATGCACGACCTGCAGGGATTTTGTCAAAAAAAGCCAAAGAATATGAAAGTGAAATTTTACTGGAATGTAACGGAAAAACTGTGAATGTTACAAAACTAATGGCACTGATGGGACTGGGAGTAAAATGCGGTGATCAGGTCACGGTAACTGTAACTGGCGCCGATGAAACAGAAGCCGCAACAGCAATGGAAGAATTTTTCTCCCAAAATCTTTAGGAGGACTGACAAAATATGCTTCAATTTAACGGTAACGGTGTATATGAAGCGATTGCATTTGGGAAAATACGCGTTTACAAACGAGAGGAATTTTCAGTAAGAAGAATTCATATTGAAGATAACGAATCAGAAAAAAAGCGATTTGAAAATGCAAAAACTCAATCAATCAGACAGTTAGAAGAAATCTATGAAAAGGCATTAAGGGAAGTGGGCGAAACCAACGCCCAGATTTTTGAAATTCACAGTATGATGCTGGAGGATGAAGATTATAACCAATCTGTCCACAGCATCATTGATACACAAATGGTCAATACTGAATATGCCGTTGCGGTGACTGCAGATAATTTTTCTGAAATGTTTGCCGCTATGGACAATGGATATATGCAGGCAAGAGCCATTGATATCAAGGATATTTCCAACAGAATTTTATTAAATCTTTCAGGGCAATCAGATTCATCTACCACAAACGAAAAAGTGATTCTTTGTGCAGATGACCTGACACCCAGTGAAACCGTTTCCATGGATAAAGATAATATTTTAGCTTTTGTGACCGCACACGGTTCTTCCAATTCTCACACAGCAATTTTAGCAAGAAATATGAATATTCCCGCTATTATCGGTGTCGGAGATGAGTTTTTAAATCAGATAAAAGACCATGATGATGCCATTGTTGACGGATTTACAGGAGAGTTATTTGTAAAACCTGATGAACAAACTACGGCAAGGCTGGTAAAAAAACAAAAAGATGATGAAGAAAAGAAGCGGTTATTAGAAGAATTAAAGGGAAAAGAAAGCAAAACCATTGACGGCACAAAAATCAATGTATATGCCAATATCGGAAGCGTGGACAACATTGGTTCGGTACTGTTGAACGATGCAGAAGGAATCGGTTTGTTCCGAAGTGAATTTTTGTATCTTGAAAACAAGGATTACCCTTCTGAAGAACAGCAATTTTCTGTTTATAAAAAAGTATTGGAGAGTCTCCCCGGAAAAAAAGTGATTATCCGTACCATGGATATCGGTGCGGATAAAAAAGTGGACTATTTTCATTTGAAGCCGGAAGAAAATCCTGCTCTTGGGTTTCGGGCAATCCGCATTTGTTTGGCAAGACCTGATATTTTCAAAACTCAGTTACGAGCCTTGTACCGTGCATCGGCTTACGGTCAATTAGGCATTATGTTCCCTATGATTACAAGTGTAAACGAATTGAAAAAAATTCTGACCATTTGTGACGAGGTAAAGCTTAGCCTAAAAACAGACGAAATTGAATATTCCGATACCATTGAATTGGGAATTATGATAGAAACGCCTGCCGCCGCAGTCATTAGCGATAAGCTTGCACCTATGGTTGATTTTTTCAGTGTAGGAACGAATGATTTAACACAATATACCCTTGCATGCGACAGGCAGAATCCCAATATTGACAGCTTTTGCGACACACATCACGAGGCTATCTTGCGTTTCATCGAATTTGCTGCAAAAAATGCACATAAAAACGGGAAATGGATTGGGATTTGCGGAGAGCTTGCCGCCGATACCGAATTAACCGAAACCTTTTTGAAAATGGGAATAGATGAGCTTTCGGTTTCGCCCGGTTTCATCCTGAAATTGCGGGATGTTATCAGAAACATCGACTTACGATAAGAGGCAGTAGCAAAATGATTTCTTTTTGCTACTGCCTCGTCTTTATCTCTCAGGCACAATTTCAAGCCAATATCCGTCAGGGTCTTGTATAAAATAAATCCCCATGTCAGGATTTTCAAAACAAATACAACCCATTTCGTTGTGGAGTTGATGCGCCGCATTAAAATCGGCGACGCGAAACGCCAGGTGAAATTCACATTCTCCCAAGTTATATTTTTGTGGGTGTTCCTTTAACCAAGTGAGCTCCAATTCGAAAGCCGACTCATCATTTCCGATATAAACAATGGTAAAATCTTCTTTTTCAATTCTTCTGCGTTCTGTAAGACCCAATGCTTTTTGATAAAATTGTAAGGATTCCTCTAAATTACTAACATTATAATTTTCATGAACCATTTTAAATGTCATCGTCTATCCACATCTCCTTTGTTTTTTCTTATCATATCACATTCTGATTCTCTTTGTCAATCATTTCAGGTAAAAAGAAATCAGAATCATTTAATCCAATGATAAAATAACCTCGATATCCACAAGACAAATCAATGTCATACCAACAGGCAAACTTTGCCAAATGAGGCAAAGGGTGGGGGCCAAAGGAGGAAGGAAACGCATACAGCACACTGCCTTCCCATTCCGCTTTGCAATAGTGCCCGTAAAATTTTATATTTGCACGGGTACTGGGGTGAGCAAACAAGAATTCTTGAGTTTCTGTTTGATTTTCTGGCTCTGTTTGTTTTTCCCAGAGAAGTGACTCCCATTGGGTTCCTTCCCCTTTTTGTTTCTCGGCATGATCAATCATTATTTGCGGCTCTGAAATATCCGATTTCATTCCCACAGCCACAGGTACATATTCTTCCTCTACTCTTCCGATACACAAAAACAACTGTTCAAATTTAGGACAGGGACGCTTTATTTTTAAATACATTCTGTCCTTTTGAGGAATCATGAGTCCGAGATAGTATCTTTCTTCAGCCTGTACACCGTAGATTCTCAGCGGAAACTGAGGATCGGCACCTTTTACAATAATCTCAACATCTGCTTCATTTTCCGACCATGTCAATGTTCCGCTTACACTCAAATGGTAAAATTCTTTTTCAGGATAAAAATTCCATACCATAAAAAATCACCTCTTACCATAATGGTATGAGGTGAAGGTAGCTAATATTCCTCAGCTATGTAGGCTGTTAATTTGAGCCTATTCCAAAGCTGATGTTCAAAGCATCATCAACACGCTGCATTACAACGCAGTCCAGATGTCCAATTTTCTCTTTTAATCTTTTTTTGTCAATTGTTCTGATTTGTTCCAACATGATAATGGAGTCTTTCACCAATCCATAGGTTTGAGCATCCAGCTCAATGTGAGTAGGCAGCTTCGCCTTGTTAATCTTTGAGGTAATGGCGGCGGCAATCACCGTCGGGCTGTACCGGTTGCCAATGTCGTTTTGAACGACAAGTACCGGTCTGACGCCTCCCTGCTCCGATCACACCACAGGGCTTAAATCAGCGTAAAAAATATCTCCTCGTCTGACATTCAATCTTGTTCACACTCCGATAATTTTTCCTCATACCAATTAAGCGTCTCTTCCTCTGCCGGCAGACAGCTTTCGGCCCATTCAAGGTTTACTTCACCCATTTGCCGATACCCTTCTGCCATCTCCTCTTCCACTTGGCTTTCTCTGGCTCGTTCCCGACGTATCAAATCTGTAAGAAAGGAGGACACATCCTCATTGCGTCTTTTTGCCAGTTGCTCCAGCTCTTTCGCTATGGAATCGGGCAGACTGATTACGATTTTCTTAAATTGTTTCAAAATAATCAAGCCCCCATAGTATGCTTATTTCTCTGTTGCATACTTCTATTATACTCCTCTTTTTCTCTTTCGTCAACAAACAATAGTTGGAAGCCCTTCCTAAAACAGTAAAGGGTTTGCCACCTCTGTTACCTGATTATTTTGTTGGTAGACACGGGGAACCCGTTTTCCGACAGCACACAATATTTCATAACTGATTGTTCCTGCCATTTCAGCAAGTTTGTGAGCAGAAAGTTCTTCGCCGAACACGGTGACTAAATCCCCTGTACTGATATTGTTGACATTTGACACATCAATCATACATTGATCCATACAAATTCTGCCCAAAACAGGACAAATTTTTTTATCCACATACACATTTGCTTTGTTAGACATTGATCTGAAATACCCGTCAGCATATCCAATGGGCAAAGTTGCAATTTTCATTGTTTTTTCAGTTTTGAAGGTATTTCCGTAACCTACATAGGTGCCGGCAGGAACCTCCTGAACACGAACCACTTTCGTTTTTAACGTCATGACCGGTTTTATGTTCAGATTTTTTTCTGCCAGAAAACTGGAAGGCGGTAAACCATACTGAATAATACCGGGACGAACCAAATCCAAGTGCATTTCAGGA